>NZ_JBYMAP010000016.1:0-29377 GCF_057766305.1 Methylomonas sp. BG-2
CCATGGCCGCCCGAGCGGTACGCAGGCCGAAACCCAGCAGGCTCAGCGTGTCCATGACGATGACCCGCCGGTTTCGGCCGGCCGGCGTGTGCGCGATACCCGGCAGTTGGTAAAAGGCCTCCAAACCGCCGACCGCGTTCAATGTCAACTCGGTCAGCAATATCGCGTCCGGGGCCGCCGCGATAACCGCTTCGCCGCCGATCGGCTTATTGCCTGAAAAGTCCTGGGCGGCATTGCGGGCGCCGGCCAGCGCGATCACGGCGTCGGCGGCGGTATCGCGGCCGGACACCAGCGGCGCGCCGTGCGACACCGTCATGAAAAACAGCACCTTGGGCGCTTGAGCGCGTCGCGCGCGCAACGCGGTCAAGCGCTCGAAATCGGCGTGGACTTGCCCCGCCAGGCGTTCGCCCTCGGCCGGTTTGCCGAGCACCGCCGCGACGGTCGCGATCTTCTGGATGATGCCTTGCTCTGAATAGTCCTCGGCAACGGTTTTGACTTCGACGCCGGCGCCGCGCAATTGCTCCAGCACCGGTGGCGGCCCGGCGTGAGCGCAGGCGAGCACCAAGCTCGGCGCCAGCGACAGAATGCCTTCCGCCGACAGCGCGCGCTGGTAACCGACTTGCGGCAGCGCCTTGGCGGCTTCCGGCCACGAGCTGGTGGTGTCGACGCCGACCAGACTGGCCTGGCCGTCCAGCGCGTAGACGATTTCGGTCAACGCGCCGCCGACCGACACGATGCGCGGCGGCGCGGCGGCGGCCGCGAGCCACGCCGCGGTCGCCAGCGTCGCGCCCAAAAGTACGGAGAATGATGAGGTCGTGGGTTTCATGCTCGGGCGTCCGTAAAGGGTTATCGGCTTGAACGTGGTCAAGGCCGCTTCGGTGGCTTGGCCGGTTTACGCCGGCGCTTCGATCGGCTCGCGGGTCTGGTGGCCGACATCGTTGACGTGGCGGATTTGGTTCAGATCGCCGCCTTCGATCGCGAAAGCCTGAGCGAAGCCTTGCACAAAGCTGCCGCGTTGCGGCCGGATCCGGAACAAATGAAAGTCCTGCATCTTTCGCAATTGTTTGATAAAGGCTCCGAATTTCTCCTCGAACAAGCTCATCAGGTAGGCGAAGGCCGCGCTGTCGCGGTCGATTTCGCCGGCCGCGCAGTGGTAGGTGACCCGCTGGCGGGCGAACAAGTGCGCCGCCTTGGCTTCGTCCTCGACGAACAACAGGCAGACCTTACCGTTGTCGAGCAGGTTGCGGGTATGGGCGGACAACTCGCTGACGTAGATGTAATAGTCGCCGTCGTGTTGCAGATACGCGGCGTAGCTGGCTTCCGGTTCGCCGGCGGCGCTGACGGTTGCCATCAGTACCGAGTCAAAGGTTTGCGGCAGGGCTTGACAGGCGGCGCGGACTTGTTCGAGATCGATGCTGGGGTGGTTCATGATAAAAGTTCTCCGGGAAAAAATGACCGGGCGGTCGGGCTAGGCCTGGGTCGGGGTTGGGACGGCCGGGCGCGGCAGCGCCGCCAGAAAGTCGCGCCACGGCGGACTCTCGCCGGCGTCTTCGTCGAATTCGCCGCAGACCGCGGCGACGGTCCGGCCGGCGGCGTCGCGCAGCAGCAGGCCGCTAAAACGTTGGTGGCGGAAGGCCAATTCGGCGATCGCCAAGTGATCGATAGCGGTCTCGTTTAAATGCAGATTGAACCGGGGATCGAGAATGTTGAACCAGGGACCGGTAATCCGCGGGTTTTGCACCGGGCCGGCGTGGACTTGCAAGGCGGCGCGGCTGGCGGTCAGGATGTGGATCGGCAACAGGGTCTGCGCCAGTAGGCCGATGAAATCCCGAAACAGGCCGGCCGGCAGGCGCTCGGCCGCTTGCCGGGTGCCGGCGTGGCGCCACAACGCGGTCCAGCGCTGCCACGCGGCCGGCAACTCCGGCTCCGGGTTTAGCCAGGGCGCGGTCGGCGCGGTGGCGGGCAATTCCAGCCACGCGTGCTGATCGGCGGCGCGATGGCGTTCGATCAGGCGCTGATAGGCGCCGGTATCCGCGCCCTCGACCAGATATATTTTGTGGACCGCTTCGCCGTCGGCGCCGAAAAACTGCAGACTGCGGCGGGGGCCGTTGGCCGACGGCTCGCTGACCGCGTAAGCGCAATACCAGTCGCTCAGCGCCAGGCACAGATCGACGCGGCGGCCGGCGACGACCGCCAGCCGGCCGTGGATTTCCGGCCGGCCGTAGTCGCCGGTTTTTTCGTGGACGGCGGCGGCGTTGCGGGTCAGCGCCATGACCGGTCCCAGTTCGGCGACACCGCTCAGCAATGCCGGCCAGTCGCCGGCTTGCAGCCGGATCGCGTTGTCGCCGCAACCGGTGGCCAGCAGTTCAGCCTCGCTGACGCCCAGCGTGGCCGCCGCGTCGCGGATGCGCAGATGCGGCCGGCAGCTCAGCAATTCGCGCCAAGCGGCTTTTAACGTGTCCGGCGCGATCGCGTCGCGGGTCAATTGAGTGTTTAACATAGCGATTCTCCTACATGTCGAGGATGGAACCGCCTTGCACGGAGAGGGTCGGGCAAGGCGGCGGCCGCATCAGGCGGCCAGGGTGTTACGGCGGTTCGCGTAGAGCAGCGACATCAGACCGGTACCGAACATCCAAACCGCCGCCGGCAGCGGCACATTGGAAATCGGTCCGCCCGAGGTGTTCAGCGGACCAATGTCGATCGCCACTTGCCCCAGGCTCAAGCTGGGTTCGGCGCTGCTGAACGTGAATTGGTAGCTGGCCACCGCGCTTGGCAGATCCCAGAACGCCAGATATTGCACCAGCGCGACCGCGCCGAACGAGCTGTCGTAGGCCGGATCGTAGTAGGTCTGAGCGGTATAGGTCGGCGCTTCGCCGTTGAGCAGCACGGTCGAGTAATTGGCTTCGATGCCCCAGGTTTCGAATTGCAGTACGGCCCGGGTGGCACCGGATGTGGTGCCGCTCAGCGAGGCGATGAAGTTTTCGACGACGCTGAAGCTGTAAAGATTGCCCGAGCCGGCCACGAAGGTGCCGCTGTTCCAGGCCAGATTGGCGTTGCCGGTACCGGCGCTGCCGACATCCGGCGCGGCGGTGCGGCTACCGGGGTAGGAGCTGTCGACGAAGGTGTCCCATTCCGCGTACAGCGTATTGGCGTCGCCCCGGTCCCAGCCGCCCCAGGTCGCTTCGGTCGGCGTGTCGAAGCCGTAGCCGGCGGCGTAGGGATCGGGATCGTTGGTCAGGTCGGCGTTGGCGAGGCCGGAAACCGCCAGCAGGCTGGAGATCAGGGTCAATTGATGCAGGTGTTTCATGGGTAATGTCCTATAGAAAAAGTGAACGCATCTCTTCGCCGTGAAGACGGTGCGTGGGTATTGTCAAGGTCGCTATCCGCCGCTTCGGCCCCGAGCCGGCGATCCGCGATGGCTTAGACCATCGGCGGTGGCGGATGAAAAAACTCATGATATTTCGTCCAGGCCCGCTCCCTCGCGCGGCGCGGCGAGTTCCGCCGACGGCCGGTAGCGGGATTGGAAGTCCACGACGTAGCGGTATTGCTTGCCGCAATGAATGATGACTTCCTTCTGACCGCGCTTGAGCAGGCGCATTTCCACGCGCAGTTCGCCGAAACCGTCGTGATGCAACAGTTCGTCGAACAAGGTTTCCAGTTGTTTTTTCGGGCCGTTGGCCCGGTAGCTATGATTCATGGCGATTCTCTAATAAGCGATTTTCAGCGTGACGCCGAGATTGCGGCCGGGCCGGGAATAGCGGTCGCGAATGTCGGCATTGGCGAACGGACCCAAATTCCGGTGCGGATTGCTTTCCTGGGTGTCCACGTCTTCCCAGTCGATGTAACGGCTGTCGAACACGTTAAATACCCCGAGGTTCAGGCTGATATGCGGGTTGACCCGGTAATAGGTGTTGAAATCGACGACGCCGTAGCCGCTGGTCAAATAGCTGGCGTCGGCCGGCGCGGTGTCGGCCTGTTTGGGCCCGACCAGCGTCAGAATCAGTTCCGAGCCCCAGTCGCCGCTGGGTTGGTCGTAACGCAGGCCGACCACGCCCTTGATCGGGCTGATCTTGCGCAACGCCACATCGTCCGCGCGGCCGCTGCGCAGATTGCTGCCTTCGGTGTAGGAGCCGCTCAGCAGCAGGCTGGTACCGGACAGCGCCGGCCAGAATCCGTCCAAAAACAGCTGGCTTTTCAGTTCGACGCCCTGCATCCGGATCGGGTCGGGGCTGTTGACGGTTTGATAGGTCAGGTACTGGCAGCCGCTGCCTTGGTCGCAGACGGTCGCGTCGTACATGAAGTCCTGGTAGTCGTTGCGGAAAAATGTCAGGTCGAACTGGCCGGCGCCGGTCTGGCCGCGCAAGCCGACTTCGGCGCCGACGCTGGTTTCCGGGGCCAGCGCGCTGTTGGGTATCGTCGTGTAGCCGAAGGCGGCGTTGGTAAAGCCCAGATTGCTGTCGCTGAAGTTTGGGCCGCGGAAGCCGTGGGCGTACTGGCCGTGGATTGTTAAAACGTCGTTCAAGTGCAGCAACGCGCCGAATTTGGGTAGAAAGGCTTCGGCGTCCTTAATCGTCGGCACGATCGGGTCCGCGCCTTCCGAAACGGCTTCGGCCGAGGCCTTTTCGAACAAATAGTCGGTTTGCGGCAGTAAGCGGTAGTACTCCCAACGGCCGCCGGGGATGAATTCGACGCGCCGCTGGAACAGGCTGATCCTGTCTTGCAGATAGGCGCCGGCCTTGGTGATGGTGCTGAGCGGGAAGTCGCGCACCGGGAATTCGTCGGGCAGTAGGGTATGGGTGACGGTCCCCTTGCCGTTGGTGCATTCCGGGGTGACGCCGCCCTGACGCGGCGGGCGCGGTTTGCCGGTCAAACAAATCAACGTGCCGTCGCGTTGTTGGGCCACGCTGTTTTTGCTGATCTGGCCGCCGTATTGCAGGTCGTGCTCGCTGCCGGCGACTGCGAAATGCTTGTCCAGCCGCAGTTGACCGCCGAAGTCCTCGTTGTCGAAATCGAAGATGCGCTCGATCAGCACATGGCCGTTGGCGTTGGAGGTGCGGTCCTGATGCGTGACTTGGCGGGTGGCCGAGCGTTGCGTGTAAAACTGCCAGAAGACTTGGTCGAATAGCGGCGCGTCCAGTGTCTTCAGGGTGTGGTCCAGCGATAGCCGCCAGCGCGATTGGTCGTCGTCGGTCAGCATTCGGTTGACGAAGCGGTTGCTGATGTCCAGATTTTGAGCGTACAGCGCGTCGATCGCGGAGACCTTATTCAGCCATTCGCCGCTGACCCGTATCACGTTGTCGTCGCTAAAGCGGTACAGTAATTTGGCCAGCAAGTTGTAACCCTGGTTGTCTTGCGGGCTGGGCAGGGTTCGCCGCCCGTCGCGGGTGTCGATGCCGCCCTGGTTGTCGGTTTCGTTGGCGTGGCTGTGAGTGAATACCGCCAGCCCCTCCCAGCCGCCCAGTGCGCCGGCGGCGGTGCCGGTTTGGCTGAATTGGTTGTCGGTGGTGTTGTAATGCAGTTTCAGGCCGGTATAGCTGCTTTTGCCGAATACCCGCAAATAGTCTCGCGGGTCCTTGGTGACGAAATTGACGGTGCCGCCCAGCGCGTCGCCGCCGTAAGCGGCCGGGCCGCTGCCTCGGGTGATTTCAACGGCTTTCAGCGCATCCATGTCCACCGCGTTGCGCGTCGAATTGGCGAACGAGCCGATGCTGAAACTGTCCGGCAGGCGCACGCCATCGATCTGCATTAACACCCGGTTGCCGCTCAGACCGCGAATCGCGAAGCCGGTCGAACCAAAGCGCTGCGGATCGCTGCCGACATTGACGCCGGGTTCGTAACGAATCAAATCCTTGATGTCTCTGACCATGTGTTGTTCCATCGTCGCGGCGTCGATGGTCGATTGCGTACCGGGCCGCTCGGCGGCTTTGACATCGGCGGCGGACTTGACGGCGACGGTCGGCAGTTCCAGGTCTTCGGCAGTGTCCGGAGCAGGCTCCTCGGCGCGCGCCGGACCGACCAGCAGGCACAGCAGAACGCAGAAGCCGCCGCGCCGCGCTATCCAGTAGCGAGTCGGCCGCGGATAGCGCGCGCGGACGGCCTGGGTTGTCGAAAATTCGAATGTGTTAGCCATGTGTGTTCGCAATCAGTCGAAATCGCTGGCTGCCTGGCACGCTGGCTAGGGGGCTGACGGGGTTTTAAAATCAAACAGGTCCGACACGCCGTTTTGGGAGTGTCGTCGGCCGAGTTGGCCGGTCGGCCAATCGGACTAACCGCCGCGCTATCGGTCCGGTCGAGACGCCTGGGCCTTAACGGAACGTTCGATGGCTGGGGCCGGTAACCGGAAGGGTGACATCCTTGTCGGCCGACCTATCCTGGTCGGCATCCATTGCGGTCGCGGCCGCCGCGCTGTTCAAAACGGCGGCCGTCGGCATCATTGCCATCGGTGCTCGGGTTCCGCGCCGAGTTCGCGGCGCGGGTCAATCGGGCGACATGCCGCTCCGTCGGAGCGGCTATGCATTCCAGCTTTTGGCTACCTGGCGAGGATGGCGGGGTGGCGGATTTTGCCGGGTCCAGTGGCCCGGCCTTGCGGAGTTAAGGCCGTTCCGGTTCCGAGACGAACCCGATTCGGGTCACGCCAGCCTTGGCCGCGTCGGCCAACGTTTCGGCGATGTGCCGATACGGCGCGTTCTGGTCGGCGCGAATGTGCAGTTCCGCTTGTTCCGGCGCTTGGCCGAGTTCGGCCAGGCGCTTGCCGCACTCGGCGCGGTCCAGTTTTTCCTGGTTCCAGAACAATTGGCCGTCGGCGTCGATGGACAGCGCGATCGGCGGTTGTTCCGGCCGTTGCGGAATGCTGCTGGCCTTGGGCAGATCGATTTTGACCGCATGTGTCATCATCGGCGCGGTGATCATGAATATCACCAGCAGCACCAGCATCACGTCGATCAGCGGGATCATGTTGATTTCCGACACGGTGTGGCCCGAGCCGGGTTTGTCGAAGCCGCCGAAAGCCATTAGCGTTCTCCCGCGTAGGCCAGGTTGGCGCTGCCGGACGCGGCCCGCACCGTGGTTTGGGCGGGATTGAAGGTGCTGCCGGTGGTCAGGAAGGCGAATAGGTCGTGGGCGAAACCGTCCAGCCGTGCCAGCAACAAGCGGTTGCCGCGCACGCAGTCGTTATAAGCCAAGACCGCCGGGATCGCGACCGCCAAGCCCAGGCCGGTCATGATCAAGGCTTCGCCGACCGGTCCGGCGATTTGGTCCAGTGTGGCCAATCCGCCCTGGCCGATGCCAACCAGCGCGTGGTAGACGCCCCACACCGTGCCGAACAGGCCGACGAAGGGAGCGGTGCTGGCGATCGAGGCCAGCGCGGTCAGGCCCCATTCCAGTTGGGCGGTCTCTTCGTCTATCGTGCGCCGCATTGCCCGAGTGAGGAATTCGCTCGCCGAGCCGGCTTGCTGTAAGCCGTGGCCATGACGGGCATGGTGCTGGCTAGCGGCCAGCGCGTGGCGGGTCAGATTGCTGAACGGGTCGCGTTGCGGACGGATTTGCACCTGTTCGGCGACTTCGGCCAACGATTCGGCGTTCCAAAACCCGTTCAGGAATGCGTCCGCCTGACGCCTGACGCGAATTGCCCGCCAGGCTTTGACGGCAATGAAATACCAACTGGCCACCGACATCGTCAGCAGCAGGCCGAACAAGCCGGCCCCCACGCTGTCGGTTTGGCTCAGAAAGTGGTTTAGGCTTTGGTTTAGTTCCATGGTTTATCCTTCCAGTGTGAATGAAACGGGTACCACGACCCAGGCGGAGACGGCCTGGTCGCCGCGCTTGGCCGGCACGAAACGCCATTGCTTGACGGTTTCCAGCGCGGCTTGGTCGAGGCGGTCGTAGCCGCTGGTTTTTCGCAATGTGACTTGGTCCACGCCGCCGCCGTCATTGACCAGGACCCGGAGCAGGACCTTGCCTTGTTCGCCCAGTTGGCGGGAAGCGGGCGGGTAGGCCGGTGCCGGGTTGTTCAGATAATCGGCGTTCAGATTGGGCAGGCTTAACGGCGCGGTGGTGTTTGCGGTTTCGGTCGGCGCGGACGCCGGCGCGGATGTCGCTGGAGCGGGCGCCGGATTTGGCGCGGGTTCGGCGCGCGGCAATTCCGGCTTTGCTTCCGGCATGGCGCTAATGGCGGGTTCGTGGCTGGTCGCCGCCAATAAGCGTGGTTGCTGGACCGGCTTGGCCGTGGCCTGGGTTTTCTTGACCGTTTTGGTCGGGGTCGGGGCCGGCGGTTTTGGCTGAACTTGCGGCGGTGCCGGCGCGCGTTGGGCGCTGTTGATCCACTCTACCTGGATCGGTCGCGGCGGCGTTGCCGGCGGTGGCGTATCGTGGTCCGGCATCAAACCGAACCAAGCCAGATGCAGTCCCATTGCCAGAACCAAACCTAAGCCGCGTTCGTTGATTTCGGCGGAGCGGGCCGCGATGGCAGCGGATTGGTACGGACGCTCGGCCGGCAAAAAGCGCATCGGCGCCAGGCAGGATAGCGAACGTAAGCGGTGGGTCGGTAACATGACAGCCTCTCCGTCAAGGGTGGAAAAGATTGGCTGGCTACCGGAGGTTGGCTGGCTGAGGTGGATGGAACGCGCTATTTGGTCAAAATCAGTTTCCCGTTACTGGTAATGCGCAGTCGGTATTCCTCACCCTGGTGCTCGATGACGATCTCGGTTTGGGCGCCGAACAGCGTGCGACTGTTCAGCCGCGTTCGGTTGCGCAACGCGTCGGCATTGGAGCCGGCGGCTTTTGCTATCGGGTGGGTATTGGTATCGGTCATATGTTTTTCCGGAGTTGGTCACGGTGAATTTAGTGGTATCGCGGCTGGCCGCTTTCCCGCCGTTCCAGCAACAAACCGGTGACTCGCTGCCAGTGGTCGTGCAATTGCAAATACATATCTCGACTAGCGGCGGTATGTTCCAGTTGCGGATGACTCAACAACAGCGCCAATTGGCTGACGATGCGGTGCGCCAGTTTCGGGCAATGTCGGCCATTGATGAACTGCGTCATCAGCGAGCAGGTCATGGCATGCAGATGCGTCAATTCTCGGCCGCTGGCCGGGCTGGGTAGTCGGTCGTGGAACATGATGGCCTCCGCGGATTTTCTAAATAATCAAAAACGCCGCACGCTGTTTAACGTATTCATTTGTGCAGGTGCGGCGTGACAGGACGAGAGAACACTGTCGGTTACAAATGATAATGATTCTCAAGTTCGAGTCAAGCAGAATTTTTCCATCTGTCGGTTAGGCCGGCGATAAAAGGTCTTGCGTTTTTAGGATTGGAGAAATTAAGGACGGGTTTGCGCCGGGGCGCGGGTACTTGTGTTTGGTTATTCCGGAGACTTCCGGAAGTGGGACTGTTTCGGCGGGGGGTTGGGGGCCGGGATTGCTGTTTTTCAGTAAAAGAGTAGCAAAGTCAGGCGTTGCTGATGCGATTGGTAGCGGAGCTTAGGAGACGGCGAGGGCGGTGGCGATGGGGCGGATGATGGTCCGCCCGCCGACGAATCGGCGGGCAAGAAGAAAACTCGCCGGATGGCTTATATCCAGTCGGTATCGCTGTCGTCGACGGCATCGGCGTCATAACCGCTGTCGTCGCTGACAAGGAAGTCGTTGCGGTTATCGTCCGCTTGGCCGGATTGGAGCGCATCGTCGCCGTAATAGTTGTTGATGACGGTTTGTTCCGGTACCAACTCGTTACCGCCGTTGTGGCCGCCCCACGCGGAACCTCCAAAACCGCCGCCGTGGTGCCCCAACAGGCTTTCGATGCCTTGAAACAAAAATGATCCGGCAACGACCCCGGCCGCGGTGGTGGCGATGTTGCCTAGAAAGCTGGAACCGCCGCCGAAAGTGCCTGCTTGCGGCGGCATCGCCGCCGCTCGCGAAGGTTGGTAGCTGCCTGCGCCCGGAACGCCGGGACCGGTCGGCTGCGCCCACGGATCGTTTTGCAAAAATCCGCCGCGTTGCGAAGCGTTCTGCAATTGGTTTTGCAGCTCGGCGATTTGCGCTTTTGCGGCGTTTAAGGCTTGGTCTTGCAGCATCGCGCGTTGTACCAGCAGGTAAGCGGCGTCCGGCTGCCGCGCGACGGTTTGGGCGATCAGCGCCTCGGCCTCGGCGTCCTTGGCGGTCAATTTGAATTCGCTTAAGGGTTTCAAAAACTGGGTAAGTTGATCGCGTTCTTGTGGGTTCATCGGAATGGCTCCCTGGCTTTGGAATAGGCCGGCCTGGCGGCCGGTGTCGCAACTGACTGCCGGTTCGGCATAAAGTTTCCGACGATCTGGGGGTGGCTGGCGGTTTTTCAATAGAGGGCCAATCTTCGGTGGCATCGGTTAGGCTTGTTTCACCGGAATGGCAACCGGCATACGTTCGCCTGGCGATTCACGGTAGTCTTGGGCGGATGAAGCCGCGACCAGGGAGCGAAGTTCTATCGCGCTCGGCAAGTAAAGTGTGTTGCGTGGCGGGCGACGGATTGCGCAAATCGCTGGTAGCCGATCCTAACTGCTCGCGAGATAAGTTCATGTCACCCGCCAACGCCGGGTAGCCTGAAAGCATTGAGTCTGGGGGCGAAAGCGGTTATCGCCGACAATCGGCCGGCGATAGACCAAGAGTAAATCGGACTGGATAACCGCTGTGGGGCCGGTCCGATCGCGAGAGCGAGGGTTTACTGGGCTTTTGCCAATTCGGCGCGCATTTCGGCGATGACGGCTTTGTAATCGGGCTTGCCGAAGATCGCCGACCCGGCGACGAAGGTGTCGGCACCGGCTTCCTTGATTTCGCGGATATTGGCGGTGTTGACGCCGCCGTCGATTTCCAGACGGATATCCAAACCGCTGTCGTCGATGATTTTTCGGACTTGGCGCAATTTTGGCAACGCGGAAGGCAGGAAGGACTGGCCGCCAAAGCCGGGGTTGACCGACATCAACAGGATCATGTCGCATTTATCCAGTACGTGTTCCAAATAGGTCAACGGCGTGGCTGGATTGAAAACCAGGCCGGATTTGCAGCCGTGGTCGCGGATCATTTGCAGGCTGCGGTCGATGTGGCGCGACGCTTCCGGATGGAAGGTGATGTAGCTGGCGCCGGCCTTGGCGAAGTCGGGAATGATGCGGTCCACCGGCTCAATCATCAAATGCACGTCGATCGGCGCGGTGACGCCGTGCTTGCGCAGTGCGTCGCAAACCAAAGGTCCTATCGTCAGATTCGGTACAAAATGGTTGTCCATCACATCGAAATGCACAATATCCGCGCCGGCATTCAACACGTTGACGACTTCCTCGCCCAAACGCGCGAAGTCGGCGGAAAGTATGGAGGGTGCAATCAGATTATCAGCCATTTTTTTATCCTGTTGGTGAGGTGAAAACTCAGCATTATATATTAAGTATTCGCGGGTGAATTTCGGTTTTTTTGGCCGCAGTCAGCCAGACGCCGGGTTCGGCGAATCCGGGCCGGAGTGGGTTTAAGCCGGGACTGGCGAGTCCGGCGAGGTTGCGGACGGCCCGCTTCAGATCGCGGCGGTATCGATGTCGGCAGTGGATTTGACGATGCCTTGCCGGCTGGCCAGCAGCGTCAGTTCCGCCATGTTTTTTACCCCAAGCTTGTCCTTGATCGAAGTGGCGTGGTTGCAGACGGTTTTATAACTCAGACAGAGTTTTTCGGCGGCTTCCCGCGATGTCAATCCATTGGCCAACAGGCAGAAAATGTCGAACTCGCGCGGCGACAAGGCTTTGATCTTGGTTTCTTCGTCTTGGTCCACCGCCATATTGATGGCGAGTTGTTGAGCGATGTCCGGATCCACATAGGTACCGCCCTCGGCGATCGTGCATACCGCGGTCACCAGGGTGTCGGGCTCGTTGTTTTTGGTAATGTAACCTTTCGCGCCGGCTTTGATGGCCCGGGTCACGTAAACCAGTTCGTTATGGATGCTGAACACCAGGATTCGGCACTGCGGGTGCCGGCTCAACAGGCGGCGTATCGACTCAAAGCCACCCAGGCCGGGCATCGACAAATCCATGACCACGACATCCGGCATTTGCTTGGAATAGAGCTGACAGGCGGTTTCGCCGCGGTCCGCCTCGTAAATTTCGCCGATGCGTTCCGATAGGCCTAGATAGGTTTTATAACCGGTTCTGACGACGGCGTGGTCGTCCACCAGCAGGACATTGATTTTGCGATTCACTGAGTTCAGCCGGAAAAAAGTGGGTTGGATTGCCGGCGGCGTTGGCGTACCGGATCCGGGTTCACACGGCGGCTTCGATGCCGAGCGTCATCATGATGCCTGTTTTCGCCGGTTCGAACCATGGGAGCTTTTCCTGTTCTGGTCGCGGTGTCGCGTCGCTGTACGGGAATATTTCTCGACGATTTTCTTGTCATTTTCCCCGTTTCTTCATGGATTCTTCCGTAACGCCGCCGATGGGCTTTCTTTACCATTTGCGGCAGCATGGCACGGCCGGTCTTAAGTCTTCGTGTGCGACTTGATCGAGACGGCTGATGTGGAAAGGCGATGGCCTCGCCGCGGGTTCCCGGATCAAACCGAAACGAACGCACCCCTGTTCGGTTTCGGTGGGGACATCGACGGCGCATCGGCTTTTTAAACTAAGGCTCCCTTAAACCTGATCTGTCGGGCCATGCACCCACATAAACAACACAGGAGGATTCATGCAAATTTCACGATTTGCCAAGCAGGTAACGACATCGGCTCTATTGACGAGCGCCGCGCTGGCTGTGTCGCAATCGGCGCAGGCGAATAAGGAACTTGAACAATTGTCCAAGCAGAACACCAATTGGGTGATGCAGACCAAGGACTACAGTTCCACGCATTTCAGCGAGTTAATCGACATTAATGCCAATAACGTCAAGAATCTGAAAGTGGCATGGTCGTTTTCCACCGGCGTGCTCAATGGTCACGAAGGCGGTCCATTGGTCGTTGACGGCATCATGTACGTGCATACGCCGTATCCGAATAACGTGTTTGCGCTGGATTTGAACAATCCCGACAAGATTTTCTGGCAATTCAAGCCTAAGCAAAATCCCGCGGCGCGCGCCGTGGCTTGCTGCGACGTCGTCAATCGTGGTCTGGCCTACGCACCGGCGGGTAAGGACTACCCTGCCACGATCTTCCTGAATCAATTGGACGGTCATATCGTCGCGTTGAACGCCAAGACCGGCGAAGTGTTATGGAAAATGGAAAATTCCGACATCGCAATGGGTTCGACTCTGACCATGGCGCCGTTCGTGGTCAAGGACAAAGTCATCGTCGGTTCCGCCGGTGCCGAGCTGGGCGTGCGCGGTTACGCGACAGCCTACAACATCAAGGACGGTAAACAAGCTTGGCGGGTTTACGCCACCGGTCCCGATGAAGACTTGAAACTGGCGAGAGACTTCAACAGCGCCAATCCGCATTACGGTCAATTTGGCTTGGGCCAAAAAACCTGGGAAGGCGACGCCTGGAAAATCGGCGGCGGTACCAACTGGGGTTGGTACGCTTACGACAGCGACCTGGAAATGCTGTACTACGGTTCCGGTAACCCGGCGCCTTGGAACGAAACCATGCGTCCTGGCGACAACAAATGGACGATGACCATCTGGGGCCGCGACGTCAACACCGGCGAAGCTAAGTTCGGTTACCAAAAAACGCCTCACGACGAGTGGGATTATGCCGGCGTCAACTACATGGGCTTGTCCGAGCAGGTGGTTAACGGTAAAAAAACCAAGCTTTTGACCCACCCCGATCGTAACGGTCTGGTCTACACCTTGAACCGTGAAAACGGCGATCTGGTGAACGCGTTCAAGATCGACGACACCGTCAACTGGGTGAAAAAAGTCGATTTACAGACCGGCTTGCCGATCCGCGATCCGGAATATTCCACACACATGGACCACCAAGCCACCGGCATCTGCCCGTCGGCGATGGGTTACCACAACCAAGGTATCGAGTCCTACGATCCGAACAAGCAATTGTTCTTCATGGGTACCAACCATATCTGCATGGACTGGGAACCGTTCATGCTGCCTTACCGTGCCGGTCAATTCTTCGTCGGCGCGACTTTGAACATGTATCCGGGTCCTAAAGGCACCTTGGGTCAAGTCAAGGCGATGAACTCGGTCACCGGCAAAATGGAGTGGGAAGTTCAGGAGAAATTCGCGGTCTGGGGCGGCACCACCGCGACAGCAGGCGATTTGGTGTTCTACGGTACCTTGGACGGCTACATCAAGGCCCGCCACTCCAAAACCGGCGAAGAACTGTGGAAGTTCAAACTGCCTTCCGGCGTTATCGGCCATCCGATTACCTATAAACACAACAACAAACAGTATGTTGCGATTTATTACGGTGTCGGCGGCTGGCCCGGCGTCGGTCTGGTCTTCGACTTGGCCGATCCGACCGCCGGTTTGGGCGCGGTGGGTGCGTTTAAAGAATTGGCGCACTACACCCAAATGGGCGGCGGCGTGATGGTGTTCTCTTTATAAACATGTAGGTCGGGTTGGCGATAGCTAACCCGACATTGATCACCAATTGTTGGGTTACGGCTTCGCCTTTTATGCCCTCTGGGTAAACCCAACCTACCTATTTAAAGAATATCCATGAAAACAACAACCCGCATTTTTACCGTGTTGGCCTTGGGGCTGGGTTTCGCATCCGCGCAAGCCGAAGAAGCGACTTTGAAAGTTTGCACGGCGGAAAACGAAATGCCTTACGCCAATAAAGCCGGTGAAGGCTTTGAAAACAAACTGGCGCAGTATGTTGCCGAGCAAATGGGTCGCAAGCTGGAAGCCGTGACCTGGACCGATCCGCGTTACTTTGTTCGCGACTTCGTCGACAAAGGCTTGTGCGACGTGGTGATGGGGGTCGATCACGGCGATCCGCGCTTGCTGACCACCGTACCGTATTACCGTTCAGGTTATGTCTTCATCTCACGCGAACAAGACCATCTGGATTTAAGTAACTGGGATAGCGAAGCATTGAAAACCGCCAAGCGCATTGCGTTTGCGCCCGGTACCCCGGCGGAAACCATGCTCAGGGCGATCGGCCGTTACAACGACATGTTCAGCTATCAACAGGAACTGGTCGGGTTCAAGTCTAAACGCAATCAGTACGTCAAGTACGACAACGACAAGCTGGTGAATGAAGTCGCTACCGGCAAGGCGGAAATCGCCGTGTTATGGGGGCCCGCGGCGGCGCGTTACGTGAAAGCGTCCAGCACCCCGTTGACGATGACGGTGATACCGGACAACAACAAGCGGGCCGACGGTGAAAAAGTCGGTTTCCATTACAGCACGTCGATCGGTGTGCGTAAGGGCGAAGTCGCATTGTTGGAACAATTAAACAAAATCGTCAGAGATAAACAAGACGAGATCGGTGAATTGCTGGAGGCGGAAGGTATTCCGTTGCTGGAAGAGTCCGAGACCGCCTTGTCCATGAACTAACAGGAATCATCGACAAATGAAATTCAAAACCTTTTTGAGTGGCGCGGCCGCGATGTTGGCGATTGCCGCCGTTTCGACAGCACAAGCCGACATCACTTTGCGCCACGCCTTGACCGGCGAAACTCTGGACCTGAGTTTTGCCAAGAAGGGCGGCAATACCGACAAGTTCAAGCAATTCATGCAAACCGGTAAAAACCCTTACAACGGTGACGCGGAGGCTGTCAAGAAGGGCGAAAGCCTGTACATGACCGGTTGTTCTGGCTGTCATGGTCACGAAGCGGAAGGCAAGCTGGGGCCAGGTCTCGCCGACGACTACTGGACTTATCCGCGCAATTCCACCGACGTGGGTTTGTTCGAGGTATTGTTCGGCGGCGCCAACGGCATGATGGGGCCGCAATATGTCACATTCAGCACCGACGAAATGTTGCACATCATGGCTTTCATTCGCCACATCTATAAAGGTGACCCGAAAAAGGCGGACTGGTTGAAATAAAGTCCCGTAACTCCGGATTGGCAGCGTCGCGACATGGGCGCGCCCGGATTCCCAATTAATTATCAGGAGATCAACATGAAACAATTTTTGACCTTAAGCAGCGCAACATTGGCTTTGGCTCTGGCGGCGTCGGCTCATGCCTATGACGGAACCAAATGCCGGGAAGCCGGCAACTGCTGGGAACCGAAACCGGGTTACCCCGCGCAGGTCGCCGGTAGCAAGTACGATCCGAAACACGATCCCAATGAACTGAACAAGCAAGCGCAATCCATCAAAGAGATGGAAGCCCGTAACGCCAAACGCAGCGAAACTCTGGCTAAAACCGGCAAGTTCGTTTACGACGTCGAAGCTCAATAAGTCCGACCAGGACGGTTAAAAACCGTTTGTCGGCCGCGAACCAATAGTTTTGCGCCGGCATCGCCACCAGGCCCTTAGGACGCCGCCAGGGAAGGCGGCAACCCTAGCGACAAGTCTAACGGAATAGGCTTGGACCGCCGGACGCGCGGTAAGGGTATACCGCGCGTTTAGCCGAAGATAAGACTGAAGCTCACGGCTCCGGGCTCCGCCCGGAGTTTTTTTGCGCATACGCCCGGCAGCGGGCCAAGCTAAACATGATCACCGAACACATGCTAGCCAGCCGGCGCGACGACGCGCTGGCGCTGGAAAACCAGATAAACCGGATTGTCGTCGGCCAGCGGACGGCGGTGCGCAATCTCTTGATCGCGGTATTCGCCCGCGGTCACGTGCTGCTGGAGGGGCAAGTCGGGGTCGGCAAGACCACGTTGCTGCGCACCGTCGCCCAAGGACTGGGTGGCCGCTATCAACGCATCGAAGGCACCATCGATTTGATGCCCGCCGACTTGATTTATTACACCTACCTGAACCAGGACGGCCGGCCTTGCGTTGACCCAGGTCCGCTGCTCAAGCAAGGCGAGCAGCTATCGGTGTTTTTCTTCAACGAAATCAACCGGGCGCGTCCGCAAGTGCATTCCTTGCTGTTGCGGGTAATGGCCGAGCGCGCCGTCGGCGCCTTTAATCGCGAATACCGGATGCCGCACATGCTGGTGTTCGCCGACCGCAACCGGGTCGAACGCGAAGAAACCTTCGAATTACCGGCGGCGGCGCGCGACCGCTTTCTGATGGAAATCAATATCGCCGCGCCCGCCGACGATGCGGTGCTGGACGAATTGATGTTCGATCCGCGCTTTCACGATGTCGACGCCTTAATCGGCGGAATGCCGGAGTCGAGTATCGGTTATCAAAATTTGAACGCGTTGGGCGAGGAGATTCAACAACGAGTCCAAACCAGTCCGGCGCTACGCAAATATGCGCTGGATCTGGCCAAGGCCAGTGGCGATCCCAAGGCATACGGGATCGGTTTGAGCGATGTCGAGATGGAGCGCTTGCTGCATGCCGGTGTCAGTCCGCGCGGCATGAGTTACCTGATCCGCGCCGCCAAGGTCAGGGCTTGGCTGGAACAGCGCGACAGCCTGTGGCCCGAGGATATTCAGGCCGTGTTCGCGCCGACGATGAGCCACCGCTTGTTCTTGAATCCGATCTACGCCTACCGTCACGACGAGCTGTTGCCGGCCTTGATCGGCGAAATCCTCAATCACATCGCAGCACCTTGAGTCCCATGAACTGGAAAACTTTGTTACGCGCCATGATCCCGCACGCCGGACTTGGCCATCTACTGGAAACCTATTTGACTTGGTCGGGCGTCGGCATCATCAGCTCGTTCATCGCCAGCACGCTGGATGCTTACTCCGATATTCCCTACGCGGCGTATTACACCAGTGCGTTGAATGACGCGGTCGGTTTCAAATTCTGGATTCTGTTGTCGGTGATTGGTGTTCTGCTGTTTTGCCTCAGCGTGCCGGTATTGTATCTGGCGCTCCGTTTTCCGGGCTTGGCCGGGTTTTCGGCGCGGATGCGCCGCTTTACCTACACCTTTTTTTTGGTGGCCTTCGACGAAGGGGCGTTGATGATCGGCATCTTGACCGCGAATTTTGTCGATACGAACGAGCGAATTTCCCTGCTCGCCAGCAAGTCGTTTTTATTCAGCGACGTCGGTTTTTTTACGATTGTGGCGCTGTTAATCCTGGATTCCCTATTGTGGCTGGTCGGCGAGGCTATTTATAGCCGGAACGAGCGCGGTTACTCCGGCGTGGTCGAACTGTTGGTCAATGCGCCGCTGAAATATTCGGTGCCCGGCTACTTCCTGGTCACCGGCTTGGTGGTTCAGGTCATCGTCTCGCAATAGCTTACGGCGGAGCCGCTCCTTTCTTCGCCCCGGTCAAGTCCACCGCTAGCTGCATTGAGTTTCATGGGGATCAATATCGAACCTTTCCAATACCGCTTGCCGCGTCCGGCCGTTGCCGTGTATCCCGGCGCGCATCCGGGGCAGATGGTCGGCAACGGACAATTATTCAAGCGCCACGAAGCGCTAATCGCGAGGCCGGACCCTCGGCGGATCGATCTGCGCGCCAGTCTGCTCGACCCGTTCGGGCAATACCGCGTCAAGGCGCATCAGGAGCATAGCCGGGTTGAAGTCATGGTGCTGGCCGACTTGTCGGCCTCGATGGCTTTCGTCGGCCGCCGCGATAAACGCAGAACCATCGTCGAAATAGTGCGGGCGATCGTCGAATCCGCCCAGGCCGTGGGAGATCGGGTGGGATTCGCCGGGTTCGGCGCGGCCGACAGGCCATTGGTGTTTCAGCCGCCCGGATTGGTCGACCACGGCGGCGTGGAGCGTTGCCTGGAGGCCGTGTCTCGGCTTACGTTCAAACCCGGATGCGATGGCTTGTGGCGGGCGCAGCCCTATCTGCCGGCTCGACGTGCCCTGGTGTTCTTGCTCGGCGACGGCCATTGGCCGCTGGCCCGCCTGCCCGCGTTGCTGGCAAGTCTGGGCCGTCACGAATTGGTGCCGTTGCTACTCTGGGACGAACACGAATACCTGGCCGTGCCGGACTGGGGCCTGCTGGCTTGGCAAGATCTTGAGACCGGGCGCCGCCGCCGCTTATGGATGCGGCCGGCCTTGAAACGTCGTATCGAAGCCGCCTACCAGCAACGCCGCCGGCAACTGCAACACGCGTTCCGGGCCTTTGGTCACGAGCCGATGTTTATTGAGCAAGGCTATCGGGCCGAGCAATTCAACCAGTACTTTCTGACACGGGCGGCATGATGCGCGGGCCGAGTAAAATTAGCCGCCAGGCAGGCAGGCAGGGCCCGCGGGTGCCGGCGCCCGCCGACTGCCGGCGCGCAATCGTCCGCTGGATGCGCGCCGGCGCATTGGGCTTGTCCGCCGGATTATTGGCCGCATGCTCCGCCGCGCCGATTCGGCCGGTCAGCGCATGGCGGGTGGAGACGCCGCGGCCTTTCGGCTACCAAATCGGCGATACGATTCCGATGCGGATCACCGTGCAGACCCGCTCCGGCGTGGTATTGCACGCGGACAGCCTGCCCAAGCCCGGACCGATGAACCGATGGTTGCATCTGCGGCAAGCGGAGGTCGAGCCGTTGGGCGGCGACGAATACCGGGTTAATTTGGAATATCAGGTGTTCTACGCGCCGCTGGAAGTCAAAGCCTTGACGATCCCCGGATTTCCGTTGCGTTTCAGCCAACACGGGCAAAGCCTCGAAGAGCGCGTCCCGGACTGGCAATTTACCGTGGCGCCCATCCGCGAGCTGATCGCTCGCCAGGACGAAGCCGGCGAGTATCTGCGTCCCGATCAGCCGCCCGCGCCCATTTCGGATGCCGAGGTTCTCCGCAATTTGCTAGTCGCGGCACTGGTTGCGCTGGCGCTTGGCTTGCGGCTGGCTTGGCAATACGGCTATTTGCCGGGATTGCCTCAGCGCAGTTTGTTTAAGCGTGCCGGTCGGCAACTGCGCGGTCTGCGGGCCGAGCAAATGGCCGCCGCGCTGACGGTCATGCACGGCGCGCTGAATCGCTTGCACGGCGGACCGCTGTTCGGGCATCGACTGGAGGATTTTTTGGGAGCCCACCCGCAATACCGGCCGTTGCAAGGCGAGTTGAGCTGGTTCTTCGACTATTCCAACCGGTTTTTCTTTGCCGATCAGACGACCGCGACCGACGACGCCATCGAACGCTTGCGCCGGCTATGCGGCCAATGTCGAGATGTCGAGCGGGGCGCCCGATGAATTTGGCCGTCGAACAGGTCTGGCCGCTTGCCGGTTTACTGCTGTGCGCGCTGCCGTTGTGGCGTTTGGGCATGCATGCCGGCGCACATCCGGCGTTGGGCTTGCTGCCGGCCGATCCGGTATCGAATTGGGTGGACGCGCTGCTGCGTCTGCTCGGCGCGCTGACGGTCGCGGCGTTGGTACTGGGTTTGGCCGAGCCCTACCGCAAGGAGCAACAGGTCGAGCGCATCGGCCACGGCGCCCACATCGTGATGTTGCTGGATCGCAGTAACAGCATGGACAACACCTTCGCCGGCAAGGCGCCCGAAGTCGGGCATGTCAACGCGGGCAGCGGCGAAGAATCGAAGGCGGCGGCGGCCCGTCGATTGCTGACCCAGTTTGTCGATCATCGCGACCACGATTTGATCGGCGTCGCGGCCTATAGTACTTCGCCATTGTTCGTGATGCCGTTGACCGAAAACAAACCGGCGGTTCGAGCGGCGATCGCCGCCACGGCCCAGCCGGCGCTGGCCTATACCAACGTCAGCAAGGGCTTGGCCTTGGCGTTGTCGTATTTCGACGACCAGCCGGTATCGGGTTCGCGCATCGTTTTGTTGGTCTCGGACGGCGCGGCGGTGATAGACCCGGACAGCGAGGCCAAATTGCGCCAGCTGTTCAAGCAACGTCAAGTGCGCTTGTACTGGGTGTTTTTGCGTACCGCGAACAGTCCGGGTTTATTCGAGATTCCGACCGATCCGCGCGACGATAACGCTCAAGCCATGCCTGAACGCTACCTACATTTATTTTTTTCCAGCCTGAACATTCCCTATCAAGCTTACGAAGCCGAAAACCCCGGTGCGATGCGGCAGGCGATAGACGATATCAATCGATTGGAGCATCGTCCATTGCACTATTTCGAACGGATTCCCAAACAGGATTTAACGCCGCTGTGCTACCGGGTCGCGGCCGGGCTGATGGCCTTGCTGATCGGCGCCAAACTTTGCGAGGTCAAATACTAATGCGCGGATTCACCCACGGTTTGCTCTGGGCGGCCTTGCTGACCGCGTTGCTGATCGGTTTGGTACAAGGAGGCCGCCTCTATCGGCTGGCCGACCAGAACCAACTGATCGAGCAATTGCTCGCCGGTCGCGACGTCGAGGTCGAAGACCTAGCCGCGGCGCCGCCGGCGCTGCGGATGGCGCGAGCGGTGTATTTGCGCAAGGCCGGCCGCTACGACGATGCGTTGGCGACCTTGAACGTGCTGTTGCAGCAGGCCCCGCCGGCCTTGCAGGCTCAGGCGCGTTACAATCTGGGGAATTTGTATATGGCGCAGGCGCAGGAAAAGCTGCAGGTCGGCAATATCAACGAAGCGACGCCGCTGGTCGGCTTGGCCAAGCAAGCCTATCGCGACGCGCTGATCGCCGAGCCGGGCTACTGGGATGCCAAGTACAATCTGGAAGTGGCGATGCGGCTGTTGCCGGAAATGGATAGGATCAACAGCGGTAACGAAGCCGACGACGGTCAGCAAAAGACCCAGCTATGGACCACGCTGCCCGGATTTCCACGCGGCTTGCCATGAGTTGGGCCAAACGCGCGCCTCGGCGCCTCGGCGCCAGCCGTCTCATTCCGCATCGTTGAATCGCCATGCTCAGACCGAATTTTCGCGACTACCGCTGGTGGCTGTTGGTGCTGGCCCTGCTGATGACCGCGCTGGCCTCGACCGGCCCGACCCGGCAACGGCAGCGCCCGCTTTACCAGTTGATCTTCGTCGTGGATATTACCCGCAGTATGAATACCGAAGATTATGTGCTGGACGGTCGGGCCGTCAGCCGGCTGGACTTTGTCAAACACAGTCTGCGCCAACAGTTGCTGGCCTTGCCCTGCCAATCGCGCGTCGGTTTGGGGATATTCACCGAGCGCCGATCGGCGTTGTTGTTCGAACCCATCGAAGTCTGCTCCGGTTTTAGCGAGATCGACGCAGCATTGGCGGCGCTGGATTGGCGGATGGCTTGGGCCGCCGATAGCCGGATCGCCGCCGGCTTGTCCACGACCTTGGAAGCGTTCAAGACGCGCGAGGAAACCCTGGTGTTCTTGACCGACGGCCAGGAGGCACCGCCGCCCAATGCGCGCTACCAGCCCGATCTAAGCGTTTTTCGCGGTCAAGTACAAGGCGTGATTGTCGGGGTTGGCGGCGATAGCCCCGCGCCGATTCCCAAATTCGATGCCAACGGCCAGCGCTTGGGCTTTTACAAACCCGAGGACGTGCCGCATCGCTCGACGTTCGGTGAATCCGATCTGAATCCCGAAAAAATTCAAGGCTATGACGCCCGCAATGCGCCGTTCGGCAGCCAAGCGGTGATCGGCGATGAGCATCTGAGCCGCTTGCACGAGGATTATCTGAGGCGTTTGGCGGCCGATGCGGGACTGGGCTACCAGCGTCTGACCGATGTCGACAGTTTGCGGCCGGCCTTGCAGCAAGCGGCATTCGCCAAACCCGGCGTCGTTTCCGAGAATATTGCCTGGCAATATGCCGGTCTGGCGTTGCTGACGTTGGTGGCCGTGTTTTTACGGTGAGGCTGTCGCGCTATTCTGGCGGCGGCAGCACGTAGCGAAAGGTCAGATTAATCCTGGGGTCGGCAACTTCCGGTGCCGGCGGCACGCTGTGCTGCCAATCGTGCTGAAACGCCGGACGCATCACCAGCAGCGTGCCGGCGCTTAGTCGGGTGCTGTGTTGTTCTCCGCTTCGCTTGTGGCGGTAGGCGAAGGTTCGGGTGGCACCCAAGCTCAGCGAAGCGATCAATGGGTCGTCGCCCATCTCGCGTTCGTTGTCCGAATGCCAGCCGACGTAGTCGTTGCCGTCGCGATAGAGATTCACCAGGACCGCGTTGAATTTCGCGTCCAAGCGGCGCTCGATAGCGGCTCTGAGCTCGGACAATAACGGGGTCCAGGGCCGGGCGACCAGCAGGTTGTTGCTGTAACTGTAACGAATGCCGGGGTCGGCATGCCAGGTTTGTTGCCGTGGGAGTTCGAACCAGCGTCCGCCGACTTGGTAGCGGTTGCTCGGCCAATCCTGCTCTTCAAGCAGGCGGTGGAGCAGTTGCCGGCAGTCGGCTTCATCGTAAAACCCTTCTATCACCGCCAGTTCGGGAACGACGCTCATGCGGCGCTGGTATCTCCGGCGCGAACGCTCGCTTGGCGAATATGGGCGGCGAGCGCGCTGTCCATCGTCGCGACGTGCAATTTAAACCATTGCGGCAGTCTGTCCTTGACGAAGGCGCGACCGAACGGAATCAGACCCTTGTCGACGCGCGACTGAAATTGTTTGAATTCGGCCAAAACTCGCTGGTGTTCGCCTTTGTGTTCGGTTTCCGCCGGAAAAGCGAAGGTTTGCATCAACTGGTTTTCCAACTCGAAATGTTGTTCGGTGTGACGGTAGAGTTCGCGGAACAGGGCGGGAAACTCGGCATTGTCCGCGCTATCCAGCTGATTTACCAACGCGATGAAGGATTGATGGTCGTGATCGATAGCATCGTATCCGACCGGGGCCGTTTCGGCCGCCGAAAGTAAGGTCATGTCGTCCACCCAAACGATAGTTGATGTTTACCCAACGGATTTTTTATCAAGATTTTAAAGCAGATTGTATGCCCGGTGGATGAAGTTTCGCCGGCTTGACGCGGCCAAGAGGTGGCAGCGGCGCCGGGCGCCAAACCGCCACGTCGAGGCCGAACGATATTAGCCTTTGCCGGGTAGCATACCAACCGTGCCGGGTTTGATACGTTTGCAACTGACGACGATATCTTCCTGATGACAGCGTTTTAAATCGGCTTGGTTTCCGCAGCTATCGCAAACGGTGTTACCGGCGGTTTTGATTTCTTCGACGTGCCAACCGTAACCCTGGGTTTGGCAGAATTTCTTGCTGAAGCGTTCGACGTTATAAGGCTTTGCCGCGGCGTCGCGCGCCTTGGGTTCTGCGTCGCAATGCGCCGGTGCCAGACTATTGGCCATAAGGTCGCGATAAATATACTCGGTGGCTTGCAGTGGCGTGTTGATCAACATCGTCAGCAGCAAGCTAAATATAAACGGAGATTTGCGCATGTTCAGTCCTCCCGGTTGGCGATGACGCGGATATTCATCAAACGGTACTCTTCGTTGATTTGGTCCTTGATGGGGGCGAATTTTTCGTTTTCGTTCAGCTTGACCGCCAAGATCGCGCCGACGACCACGATGACCGTCACGACAACATACAGCACGAAATGATCTTTCTCTTGATGTACTTCACTCATGGTTTACCTCTTATTTTCGGCGATGGCCGAAGTCGGGTCTAGTAAGAATGGAAATCGGAGTTTGCGGCGAATGTCGGCCGGGAACCCGATGTCCGGTTTCGCTACCCGTAGAAGCCGGACAAGAGGATTAGACCGGGTGGTTGGTGGACGCGTGCCGGAAGATCGCGCGTGTCCGAGGGCAAGAAACGCGCGATCCAACAATTCAAGAACCGCGTGTTCGGCGTCCGCGTGGTAGCGAATCGAAACAATATAGCAAGCGGTCGGGCTTGTCAAACAAATATCGTTTCAATATTAGTCGTCGTGAACGCCGTCGCCTTGGAACGGCGCGTTCGCGGAGAGATGCGTCGGTCGTCAGTTCATCGCGGTAAGCGACCGGTAGCGGCGGGCGGTCATTGGATGGGATTCCGCCAGATCATGGTTTTGCACGACGAGTTAAGTAGCGCTCAACCGAGTGTGGCGGCGTCGCGGTCCAGGTAACTATTTTTGAGTTTGACGTAGTGCGAGGCGGAGTAGGCCAAAAAGGTCTTCTCGTCGTCGGTCAACGCGCGGGCGGCCTTGGCGGGTACGCCGACGTACAGATAACCGCCTTCCAGCTTTTTGCCCGGCGGTACCAGCGCGCCGGCGCCCAGCATGCTGTAGTCGCCGAGCACCGCGCCGTCCATGACGATGGCGCCGATGCCGATCAGGCAATAATCGCCGATCGTGCAGCCGTGAATCACCGCGCGATGACCGATAGTGACGGACTCGCCTATCCGTAGCGGATAACCGCGTGGCGAATAATCGCCGGCGTGCGACACGTGCAAGATTGAGCCGTCTTGAACATTGGTGGCTTTGCCGATGTAGATTTTCTCGACATCGCCGCGCAAGACGGCGGTTGGCCAAACCGATACGTCGTCGCCCAATTCGACGTTACCGATGACGACGGCGGTGTCGTCGATCATGACGCGTTCGCCGAGCTTGGGCGTGTTGGATTGATAGGGTCTGATTGTCACGTGAACTCCTGTTCTTTGCCATAATTGCCAACGATGTTACGCAATTGCACCATGCCGCGCCAGTGCCGAACGGAAACCTGGTGGGGCGTGGGACTATATTTTTTAAAAGCGGCGGCATGGTCGATGCTACCGGAGCGGGCTTTATTGGGAACCAACATGGCGAAATGTAGCGCGTGTTCGGCGCCGCTGGCGGCGAATAGTCAGATCTGCCGGTATTGCGGCGTGCGCAATGACATCGACCTGTCGGGCAGGCTCGATTTCCATCCGATCGAAACCCAGACCTCGAGAATTTGTCCGGTGTGCGACATCCCGTTGCAAACCGTGGCATTGCCTGGCGAACAGGTTTTGCATATTGAACGTTGCGGGACTTGTTATGGCTTGTTTTTCGATCCGGGGGAAATCGAAACTTTGTTGGCGCGGACGGCCGATTCCACACACTCGGTCAATCGGGCTTGGTTAGACGGCATCAATCGCGAGCGCTACGCGGCGGAAGCACGGGTCAAGTACTTAAAATGTCCGGTATGCCGGGTTTTAATGAATCGGGTGCTGTACGGTTACCGTAGCGGCGTGGTGGTGGATAGCTGCGGTAGTCACGGCATTTGGCTGGACGGCGGCCAAATCAGTCATTTGATGGAGTGGCAGCGGGCCGGCGGTCGGATTTTGGCTAACAAGCGCCCAGTCGCCAAGCGGCCGTCGCCCGCATCCGGCGTTGAATCGGTAAAATTTTCACCTGGGAAATCCGCGCGTGACAGTGAGCCAAACGACTGGTTAGCGGTTGCGGAATTGTTGGTGAGTTTGTTGTCTTAAGCGGCCGTCGGCGTGATCGGATTAGGATTCCAATAAGGATCCGCCGCCAAATGACTCGCCAGCCGCGCTTGCAGGCGAGCGCAAATCTCGGGAAACTCCGACGCCACATCCCGATAGGCATCGGTTTCCAAATCGTAGAGCTGATAGACCGGGCCACGGTGGGTGGCGATGCAGATCAATTTCCAGCGCTCGTCTTGTATCGACCGGCTCTTCGCCTGGATTACGGTGGGATAATACTTGGCGTTGATGACCAGAGTGCCGGCGTCCTGATCGGGAATATCCAGCAATTCGACGATGTTGGGATAATGGATTTGCTCGGGATGCAGGCCCGGCACCTTGCCGAGCCAAATTCCGGTTTCCTGATAGGCGTATAGATCGGGCGATCGGTTTTCCAAAATATAGGGCATCAGGTTAGTACCCGGCAAATATTCGGGGATATCCAAGCGCAACCAACCCAGCAAGGTCGGCATCAAATCCACGGCGCGGCAAAGCGGTTCGAAATTGACGCCCTTCGGCATGCCGGGACCTTTCATCACTAGCGGGATGCGTCCGCTGGGGTCCTTGCCCAACAGGGTGTTGCCTTGCCCCCAACAGCCGGTTTCGAAAAAGTCCGCGCCGTGGTCGCTATAAATCACAATCAATGTGTTCTCGGATAAACCCGATTGCTCGATAAAGTCGACGATTTTGCCGACCTCGTCGTCGAACTGCCTGACGCAACTGTCGTAGAGATTGATGATCTGCGGCACGTCGAAATAATCCGACCCTCTTTGCTGTTTATCGACGATTTCGCAGGGCGTGGCGAGTTTGGTCATGATGAATTTCGACTCGCCGCGGTAATTCTCTGGCGTGAATAACTTGTAGTACGGGTAATCGCAGGTAAACGGAACGTGCGTCGTCGAGGTAAACAGATTCAGAAAAAACGGCCGCTCTTCGCGCGCCGCCGCTGCGATCAATTGGCGGCATTCCCGGCCCAGTTTGCCGGTCAGCGGCATCCCGGCCAGATAATACAACTCGGGCAGGAATTTTTTTCCCAGCGAATTGTTGGTAAACAGCGATAAAAAACCGCGAATGACAGAAGGCCCTTGCCTGAACAGCAATTTGAGATTCCATTGATCTTCGGGTAACGATAGCGTATCGAAGCCGAAGCCGATTTTTCCGAAGTCCGCGCCCGCCCAGTCGGAGACGGCTAGCGTCGAATAACCTTGGGCTTTTAAGTACTGTGCCAGACTAGGGTGAGGTAGCCGGCATTCCGCCACGGACGGGTAGTTGTCTCGAATTCCGTGCTGGTAAGGCCACAAACCGGAGAACAGCGAGGCCACACTGGGCGCCGTTCGAGCCAACGGGGTGATGCAATTTCCAAGTAACACTCCGTCCGCGCACAACTTATCGATATTGGGCGTCAAATTCCGGTGATAGCTAAAAGCGCCTAGGCGGTCGCAACGCAAGGTGTCGGCGCCGATCATCACAATGTTCGGGCGGGCCGTCGATTTGGCTCCGGATTCGAGCGGCGTGGGTTCTGTTTCCCGAGTGCTGACTGCTAACCAGCCGTAAATCAGGTTGATCGCTAAAATGTAAGCGGTTTCCGGAAGCGCGGCTGAAAACAAGCTGAAGATTGATATTGCCAGCCAAGCGAAAATACCCGCGAATTTGATTGCGTCCAGGATTGCCGGTGTTAATGCGTCATGTAATCCGTATAGTCTGGAGAAACGATATTGAAACGATAATTGAATCGCTCCTGGAGAAAATAATAATTGGCGGCAAAAAAAATAGCTAACCACGAAGGCACTGGAGCACAAGCCGAAAAAAACCGCTGTTACCGTTTTGAATTCAATATTCAAAAACTGAGTACAAGACCGCCAGATTAACGGGCCTGGCAAAGCTGTCAATAGAAATACCACGTAGCACCAAAAGGCCAGGCGAAGACCAGCATAAACCATATACCATCGGAATTTTCGCTCGATCTCCGTCGGAATTCCGGGGCCGGTTCGTGAGTAGTTGTGCCAGGTTTGGCTGATTAAAGCGACCATGCCAAACAGTGCGGAAATGCAAGCGGAAAAGAGAAGCTGGGCGACAGTTTCCATTAAGATGCCCCAAGGCCAAGTTGATATTTAGAAAGCGGGGCTTCTTTTGGGTTTCTTGAGTCCAGAATTGGTCGCGGACAGTTGCGCCAGCTCCTCCAAAGCGAACTTCTTGATCAGCACGGCAATGAAAACTAAATGATAGAGTAAATCCCAATAAGACAGGCCTAGAAATAAAGTTCCAACCATATAACAGATTAAAGATGCTCTAACCATCAGGCAATAATATCCTACCCATTCTAGCTCCGGTATACCTTTGGTTTTTCGCATGAGCATTGTCAGGTTGAACAGCGAGCCAGCCAACAGCGAGAACCACAAGCCAAATGCAACGAAACCGTGCTCCGCTAGGATTTCCACGTAGGAGCTGTGCCAATCTCGTAAGGTTACGAACATCCAACCTTCAAAGCCGCAGCCGGTGAACGGATGGCTTACCGCGTAGTTCCAACCGTCTGTCCATGCGATGATGCGGCCCATGGCCGATTGGTCTTCTTCATAGGTTTCCATGGTATGCATGCGCCCGAACCATTCATCCGGCAAGTAGTCTTTGACAAAAAACGCCCCTGCGAAGACTAGCGGTATCGTTAAGTATTTACGTCCGGAATTTGAAATCAAGATGAACGTCAATGCAATCATCGTCAATAACGCGCCGCGAGACCATGAAGATAAAGCCGCCGCGTAAATGACCGGTACCGCGAATAAAATAATCTTTTTCAACAGCTCATGCTTAAGCTCTCGCCGAAAAACCAGCAATAACGGGACTACCATCAGCATTGCAATCGCGAATTGATTGTTGTCTTCGAATTGCGTGCCGGGCGGGCCGTAAACTCGATGCGAAAACCCCTTGGCAATCGCAAATATTCCGCCTTTAACGGCAACCACGCCAATAGAGATACCGATCGTCGATATCAGGTAATACAGTTTGGTTCTAGTATTGATCAGGGTTAGCGTAAAGTAAAATGGTATATATATCTTGGTGATAAACCAAAAGCGAGTCCAAGCGATATCTTGTAGCGGTGATTGAGTCGTGGTGAAAAGGAAATACATCCATAATAGGCAGAAGGTGGTAATTCTCCAGTCTTTAGGTACAGCTTGTTTATCCTTAGTGGTAAATGTACTGACCACGACAACCAGAAATAAAA
>NZ_JBYMAP010000017.1:0-29162 GCF_057766305.1 Methylomonas sp. BG-2
GGGGAGTTATAACGCGTTGCGTGGACATGGCGGCGTCACGGCACGTATCTTGGCGGGCGGCAAGATACGCGTCGGCGATTCGGTCAGCCTGATTGCGGCACGGACCGACTTGGTCCATCCATAAATTCGGCGGGACAACCCCGCCCGACGATTTTAAGCTCTTTGCCGCTGCAACGCTTGCGCGGTTTTGCCGAACAGTTGCAGCACCGGCCCGGCGCCGGCAATAGCGACCGCATCGACCAGGCAATACCAAGCGGCGACGCCACTGGGCGGATTACCCTGGGGCAAATGCGAGGCGGGATCGATCTCGGCCCAAGCCCAAGTTCCGGCACCGGTACCCACGATTTCCAGCCAGGAGGTAATGAAAAAGGCACCCAAATACACCATTGGCGAACGGCCTTTGAATAGATAGCCTAAAAACACCAGAAACAGCACAGCGCCGATGATGTCCAACCTTACCCAGCCGCTCAGTCCAATCGCGGCCCAAGTGCCGCAAGCGGCGACCACCAACAGGGCGATCCGGCGGGCGTGGCGCTGGAACAATCCGGAGCGACCCAAGGCCACGGCGGTCAAATAGACCAGGCCGTGGCCGGCCGGCACATAAGCCGGTACGTTGCCGAAACGGTAGATGTAGCCCTTCATGTAGACCGACGCGAAATATTCGCCGATTACCGCAAACGTGACGGCGACCGCGACTTGAGTGCGCACGTATTTACATTCGCCGCGCAACCAGGCCAACAAGAACAGCCAGCCGAAAAGCGCTAGCAGGTATTGCATGAATTGCGGCGCGAAGCCGTCAGTGGTCAGGCAGATCGTGGTGGTGACGAAGGTGAATGCGGCTATCCGGTAGTCGCGCGAGCGATGTTCGGCCTGACAATCGACCGGCGGAAAATGCGGTAGCGAGAATAAACTCATAAGCGATCAAACAAAAAGGTAAGCCACGGCAATGTAGCGCGCCACTTTACCGAAAAATATCGCGGTCAGCGAGGTCAATAAAGACAGGCGCAGCCAGCCGGCCGCAAAACACAAGCCATCGCCGATTAACGGCAGCCAGGAAAACAGCAAGGCCCACGCGCCCCAACGCCGTATCGTCCCCAATGATTTTTGCCGGTCTTTGGCCAGGGACTCAAGCGGATATTTTTGCGCGGCCCACAGCCCTAGCCACCAGGTCGTCAGCGCCCCCAGCGTATTACCGAGACTGGCAATCGCGACCAGTTGTATCACTGAGTGCCCGTGTTGGCTCACCAAATAGGCCAGCACCGCTTCGGATCCACCCGGCGCGACAGTCGAGGAGATAAAGGCGCTGGCGAATAAGCCGATCAGGCCCCAAGATTCGAACGGCATGATGTTTCCGTCGCAAAAAAGCCCCTGAAACCGCAAGTTTCAGGGGCTTGATAAGCTGTGCTTTATTTGTCGGGTAATGGAATCGCTTTTTTTCCACCAATCAATTTGATCAATTTCGCGGCCAACTCTATCGCCATGCTAACCAGATGGGCCACTTGCTCGATCAACGTTGCAACAATTTCGCCAGCCGACATGCCTTTGAAACGCTTGATCAACCAAGGGACCAATACCAGACCGATTGCCAAACCAATCACCGAGCCCCCGGATATAAAGCCCGCTTCCGGCGCCGGCAAGGCGGTTTGGACCGCGGGCTGTGCCGGTAGCGGCGCGGCGGCGACCGGCGCCACCGGAGCGTCGACTTTCGGATCGTAAACCTTACCGCTGTAATCGTCCGGGAACACCGAGGGCGTCACGCCGGGGATGCTCGGCAAATCTTCACTGCCCTTGCCGACCTTCAACTGGCCCTTCATGCCTTTTTCCATATGCTGGGCAATGTCGCAATGCACCAGATAGGTTTTATCGCCGGGCGGCAGAATCAAAGTGCCGGACACCTTGCCGGGACCGCTAACCTCCAGGTGAAACATGCCTTTCGGATACAAATACTTCGGCAGACCGTGCATCATCCATTGATGGCGAATTTGGTCCTCGTTGATGAAGTGAACGGTGAGTTTAGTGCAAGGTTCGAAGTGAAACTCCTGCTGGTCGAACGCGTACATCGTTCCGGGAAATTTCTCCGAATACTTGTGACCTGCCCGCACCGTGATTTCCTTGGTAGCGGCGATTTTTTCGCAACCGCCGGGTAGCGTATCGGTGTTTTGTCCCATCACCATGGCGCCGTCCATATCCATCAAATGACCGTCGCCGTGATTCATCATCTGGTTGTGATCCTCGATCTCGACCGCACGGGCCGTGGATAACGAGAGCAGGCAGATTAACGGGGCTAGGAATGCGAATTTGTTCTTTTCGAACATGGCGGGTTTACCTCTGTGGGGCGAATCTTAATACTGGCGAGCTACCGATCCGGCGCGGGCATCGAATGAGTACCCGCGCCATTCCGCCGCGTAGCCCCGACGGAATGGCTATATAACAGTGAACCTTAAAATTCCTTGGCCTTGCCCAGCAATCCGTCGACTTGGCGTTTGAAACCGGCGTTGGACAAGTAAAGAATGTACAGACCGGCGAACAACACCAGCGCGTACAGACCTAAGCTACCTTTGCTGGCCGGTTGACCGCCACCGGCTTTAAAACCCATGTGGGCATCCAACCGTTCACCATTATCTTGCAGCAGAGTGATGTGAATCAGATATTTACCTTGCTCGGGCACCCCTTGCGGCAATGACAGTACCACGGTACCGGACTTGTGTTTCTCGGCGCCTTGGAAAAACACCCGTTTGCCTTCCGGTTCCTTGGTGACTTCAAATTCAATCGCCATACCGCGATAGCGTTGGTCTTGATAGTCGAATACCAATTGAGTCAACGTAGCGGTATCGGGAATATTGCCGCAGAACTCTTCGGCGGGATAAGCTTGGGGTTGGTAAGCTGTGTAGTGGATCCAGTGATCTTTTTCCAGCTCGAATTTACATTGGTCCGTATCGGTACCGGCCGCGCCACCGTGAGCCCAAAGCGCGGAGGAAAAAAACAGGCCCCATAATACCAGCAAGCCTTTTCTAACTATGCGTGAGTTTCTCATATACACCCTTCCCGTGTTCTATTACTATATTTTTATTATAATTCATGCACCTATGCACGAATATCGTCAAGACCGCCGTGCGAGAAATCCACTCGAACCAGCCTCAAACCGGCGCTAACTCTAGCACATCACCCTATCCAAAGAAAGGCAATAGTTGGCGCCCGGCACTGTTCAATTTTTTTTGTCAGCAGTCAAAGACAATCTTTATAATGGGGTTATGAATTCTCGCCCATACTGCGTCGATCTGTTCTGATCAGCTGAAAGAATCTCTCATCCTGTCTCAATAAAATATGTCCAAACTAATCGAATCCGCCGAGTGGAAAGCCGTCAAACAACACCATCAACAAATTGCCGGCAAATTTTGCATGAAGGATGCGTTCGACAAGGATACACATCGCTTCGACAAATTCTCGGTGACATTCAACGATTTACTGTTCGATTACTCCAAGAACCTAATCACCGAGGAAACCTTGCCGCTGCTAATTCAGCTCGCGGAACGCGCCAAGCTCAAGGAAAAAACCGAGGCGATGTTCTCCGGTTCCATTATTAATACCACGGAAAAACGCGCTGTCTTGCACACTGCGCTACGAAATCGCAGCAACACGCCGGTTTATTTTCGCGGCGAGGACGTCATGCCGGAAATTAACGCCGTGTTGGCCAGAATGCGGGTATTTACCGAACAAGTCCGTTCGGGCGCCTGGACCGGCTATACCGGCAAGGCGATTACTGATATCGTCAATATCGGTATCGGCGGCTCCGATTTGGGGCCGAAAATGGTCGATACCGCACTGACCCCGTACGGCAAGGAAGGCTTGAAAGCCCACTTCGTTTCGAATGTCGATCAGACCGACATCGTCGAAACCCTGGCGCCGCTGAACCCGGAAACCACGTTGTTTTTGATTTCCTCCAAAACCTTCACGACCCAGGAAACCATGACCAACGCGCGTTCGGCGCGCAACTGGTTTCTGAAAACCGCCCGCGACCCCGGCCACATGGCCAAACACTTCATTGCGATCTCCACCAACGAAGAAAAGGTCAAGGAATTCGGTATCGACCCGCAAAATATGTACGAATTCTGGGACTGGGTCGGCGGCCGCTATTCGCTGTGGTCGGTGATCGGCATGTCGGTGGCTTTGTACATCGGCATGGACAACTTCGAGGAATTGTTAATGGGCGCGCATTTAGCGGACCAACACTTCCGCACCGCGCCTTACCAACAAAACATCCCGGTCATCATGGGTCTGCTCGGGATTTGGTACAACAATTTCTTCGAAGCGGAGACTTACGCGATACTGCCCTACGCGCAATCGTTAAAATATTTCGCCGATTATTTCCAGCAGGGCGATATGGAAAGTAACGGCAAGAGCGCGACGGTCAACGGTGACAAAGTCGATTACAACACCGGCCCGATTATCTGGGGTCAACCCGGCACCAATGGCCAACACGCCTTTTTTCAGTTGATTCACCAAGGCACCAAGCTGATACCCGGCGACTTTTTGGCTGCGGCGCAAAGCCAATACGACTTGCCGGATCATCACGACATTCTGATCTCCAACTTCCTGGCCCAGGCCGAAGCCTTGATGCGCGGTAAGACCGAAGCCGAAGTCCGTAACGATCTAAGCCACGAACCCAACCTGGACGACGCCTTGATCGTATCGAAAATTTTTGAAGGCAATAAGCCCTCCAACGCCTTTTTGTTCAAAAAGCTGACCCCGCGAACCCTCGGCACCTTGATCGCGTTCTACGAACATAAGATCTTTGTGCAGGGCGTAATCTGGAACATCAATTCGTTCGACCAGATGGGCGTGGAGCTCGGCAAAGTCCTGGCTCGGGCGATTCTTCCGCAACTGAAGAACGAGGATGTCATCGACGACCACGATTCTTCGACCAACGGCTTGATCAACGCCTACAAACGCTTGCGGAAAGCCTGACACAAAAAAGGCTCGCCAAAACGGCGAGCCTAATCCCCAAACCGGCGCGAATTGCGTGCGAACGACGATGTTCGCTTCGGCAATCCAGCAGGTTTGCAGCGCTACTCCAAGGCTTCAGCCGTTCGCCGCCCGATTCCGAAGCTCTCCAGTACCATCAAACCCACGCCGACGCAGATCGCCGAATCGGCAATGTTAAAGGCGGGCCAGTGCCAATTTTGGTAAAAAACGTCGAGAAAATCGATCACGTAACCATAAGCCACCCGGTCGATCAAGTTGCCGACCGCACCGCCAAGTACCAGCGACAAGGCCCAGGCCATCAGGGTTTCATGCGGTTTCAGCCGGTACAACCAGACGCCGATGATGCCGCTCATCACCACCGCCAGCCCGGCGAACAGCCAGCGCTGCCAGCCGCCGGCCTGAGCCAGAAAACTGAACGCGGCGCCGGTATTGCGGGCGTAAGTCAGATTGAAATTCGGCAGCAGCGGAATCGATTCGTAGAGTTGCATCGTCGCGTCGACCGCCAATTTGCTGGCTTGGTCCAATACCAAGACCAACGCGGACAGCCATAACCACTTAAGCATACAAACGGCTCTCGCCGGCACCGGCCACGTTCTCGACGCAACGGCCGCACAACTCCGGATGCTCCGGATGCTCGCCGATGTCGTAACGTTGGTGCCAGCAGCGCACGCACTTTTGCTGCTCGGATACTCTGACCTTTATTCTCAAACCGTCGATATCGGTCGCAACCGCATCGTCCGGGCAGAACTGCATATCGGAAACACCGGCATTGGAAGTGATGAAAATAAAGTGCAACTCTTTGCCCAGTTTGTTCAATTCGGCGCCGTAAACTTCGTTGCAATACAAATCGACTTCGGCATTCAACGATGCGCCGATCGCACCGTCTTTGCGCAAGGCTTCCAGTTCCTTCGACACCGCCGCGCGCACCGCCATGACCCTGTCCCAGGTGTCGCGGTTGATCGCGGCATCGGCTTCCAGCGGAAACAAGCCTTGGTACCAGGTTTCCAGGAAGACCGACTCGCCGCGTTGGCCGGGGATGAAGTGCCAGATTTCGTCGGCGGTATAGCTGGTGATTGGCGCCAGCCAGCGCACCAGTGCCTCGACGACATGGTACATCGCGGTCTGGCCGGAACGGCGCGCCAGGCAATCTTCCTTGGCGGTGTACTGGCGGTCCTTGACGATGTCCAGATAGAAGCCGCCCAAGTCGATGCTGCAAAAATTCAGCACTTTTTGGTAGATCACCTGGAATTGGTATTCGTTGTAAGCCGCCTTGATTTCTTCCTGCAATTGCCAGGCTTTGTCGACGACCCAGCGGTCCAGCGCCACTAAATCGTCCTTGCCGACCAGATGTTGCGTCGGGTCGAAGCCGTCCAGGTTCGCCAATAAAAAGCGCGCGGTGTTGCGCAAGCGGCGGTAGGCGTCGGAGGTGCGTTTCAGAATCTCGTCGGACACCGACATTTCGTAGCGGTAGTCGGTGCTGGCCACCCACAAGCGCAACACGTCGGCACCCAGCGATTTCATCACCGTCTGCGGCAGTACCACGTTGCCCTTGGATTTGGACATTTTCTTGCCCTCGGCATCGACGGTGAAGCCGTGGGTCAGCACCTCTTTATACGGCGCGACGTCGTTCATCGCCACCGAGGCCATCAGCGACGACTGGAACCAGCCGCGATGCTGGTCCGAGCCTTCCAGATACAAATCGGCCGGGAAGCGCAGTTGCTCGCGGCTCTCCAGCACGGCGGCATGGGTGACGCCGGAGTCGAACCAGACATCCAGCGTGTCGGCGACTTTTTCGTAGTGCTCGGCGTCGGCGCCCAGCAATTCGGCCGCATCCAGCTCGAACCAGGCATCGATGCCTTGTTGTTCGATGCGCTGCGCCACTTGCTCGATCAATTCGGCGCTACGCGGATGCAGTTCGCCGCTTTCTTTATGCACGAAAAAGGCGATCGGCACACCCCAGGTACGCTGGCGCGAGATGCACCAGTCCGGGCGGTTGGAAATCATCGCCTCGATCCGAGCCTGGCCCCAGTCCGGCACCCAATCGACGCGTTTGACTTCGTTTAAGGCGGTGTCGCGTAAACCGTTTTGGTTCATCGAAATAAACCACTGCGGCGTGGCGCGGAAAATGATCGGGGTTTTGTGGCGCCAGCAATGCGGATAGCTGTGCAGCAAGGCGTGGTGGTGCAGCAAACGGCCGCGCTCGCGTAACACTTCCAAGACCTTGTCGTTGGCGCTGAATACGTGCAGGCCGGCGAATAATTCGGTACCGGGCAGGAACACGCCGTTGCTGCCGACCGGGTTGTCGACCGGCAGGTCGTATTTCATGCCGACCACATAGTCTTCCTGGCCGTGGCCGGGCGCGGTATGCACGGCGCCGGTGCCGGCGTCGGTGGTAACGTGGTCGCCGAGGATGATCGGCACCTGCCGCTCGTAGAACGGATGCTGCAACAACAGGCCTTCCAGCGCGTTGCCCTTGCAGTAGCCGACGATGTGGTGCTCGCCGATGCCGTAACGCAATACCGCATCTTTTAATAATGCTTCAGCCAGCAACAGGCGTTCGGTCTGGCCGTCGATTTCGCATTGTACCACCGCGTATTCCAGCTCCGGATTCAAGGCCACCGCTTGGTTGGCCGGCAGTGTCCAGGGCGTGGTGGTCCAGATCACCACCGACAGCGGGCCTTGGCCTTCGCGATCGCCGGCATGATGGCACTTTTCCATGAAGGCATGCTCGTCGACGACGGCAAAACGCACGTCGATCGCCGGCGAATGCTTGTCCTCGTATTCCACTTCCGCTTCGGCCAGCGCCGAGCCGCAATCGGTACACCAATGCACCGGTTTGAAGCCCTTGCTGAGATGGCCCTTGGCGGCGATCCGGCCCAGGGCGCGGACGATGTCGGCCTCGAACGCGAAATCCATCGTCAAATAAGGATTGTCCCAATCGCCCAATACGCCCAAGCGGATGAATTCTTCTTTTTGAATGCCGACCTGTTTCTTGGCGTAAGCGCGGCACTCCTTGCGAAACTCGGCCGGCGATACTTTGACGCCGGCCTTGCCGACCGACTTTTCCACCATTAATTCGATCGGCAAGCCGTGGCAGTCCCAACCAGGCACGTAGGGCGCGTCGAAACCTGCCAGGGTTTTGGATTTGACGATGATGTCCTTCAACACCTTATTCACCGCGTGACCAATGTGAATCGCGCCATTCGCATACGGCGGGCCATCGTGCAACACGAACTTGGGGCGGCCGGCGCAAACCTCGCGAATTTTTTGATACAGCTGGCTTTCGTTCCACTGTTTCAGCATCTCCGGTTCGCGCTGCGCCAGATTGGCCTTCATCGCGAACTCGGTCTTGGGGAGGTTCAGGGTAGTTTTGTAGTCCATGCTCGTGTCTGGCTGGCGAGTCGAACCCAGCGAGCAAAACGCGCCGGTATCGATTAGCCTAATGATTTAAATGGCATATATAAACCGGCGATTCTAGCATTATTAATAGAGCGCTAGAAGCGTGGACAGCGGTTGAGCAGTCGGAATAACGGCCAGAGTCGGGCTGGCGCTATCCACTTGACACGAATATCCAAACAAGGGAAGGATCAGACCTTGTGCCGCAACCAGTAAAACCAATAGACACCGGCAATCAAGGCGCTGACGGCGACCGCGGTAAATGGGTGGTCGTAATCCAAAAGTCGCGGCGTTCCCAATGCGGCGGCCTCCCCCGTTTTTGCGATGGCGGATTCGGCGAACCGCGCCACTATGACGGCCATACCGAAAAAAATCATCGGCAAAAGCTTGGTGTTTTTTGGCATGATGAACCTCGTTCTCGTTATTATAGTTTTGATTCGCTACCATATTAGCGCTAAATTCGGTTTTTGCAAGCCACTTCCCCCCCGCCGCTCGGCAAGGAGTCGATATGCCCAACAAACCCGCCGTCACCTCGGTCGCCATTCACCCACTGATCGCCCAGCGCTGGAGCCCCAGGGCTTTCCAGCCCGACCAACCGGTATCGACCGAGGATCTGACCGCATTACTGGAAGCCGCTCGCTGGGCGCCCTCCTGCTTCAACGACCAACCCTGGCGTTTTGTCGTTTGCGACAAATCCACCAACCCGGAGGCTTGGGCGCGGGCCTTGAACGTCATCAACGAGAAAAACCGACTGTGGGCCCGCCACGCGCCGGTACTGATCCTGTCAGTCGCGATGGCGAACTTCAACCACAACGGCCAAGCTAACCGTTGGGCGATGTACGATACCGGGGCCGCGACGCTGAGCCTCTGCCTGCAAGCCGGCGCGCTGGGTCTGGCGAGCCATCAGATGGGCGGTTTCGACGCGGCGGCGGCCCGGCAAGCGTTCGGCCTGCCCGAGGACTGCACACCGATGGCGATGCTGGCGATCGGCTATCCAGCGGACCCCGAAAATTTGCCCGAGGAATTTCGGCAAGCCGAGCTGGCGACTCGCCGCCGCGCCGAACTGCGAGAACACGCATACTTCGGCCACTGGGAAGAATAATCCCGCCGCCAAGCGGGTAAAATCATCCATCGAAGAACGCCCCGAAACCCAAAAAGCTCCGGGCGTTCCAGGCAGGCCATTCGTCTAGCCGCCTTCTGCCTCGCGTTGCAGGGAGCGCCATATCGCCTTCGCCGGAGCCCGTGCCATGAAACATTCCAGAAGCTCTTACGCCCGCAGCCTGATCGAAGCCAGTTTAGACCCGCTGGTCACCATCAGTGCCGACGGCAAAATCATGGATGTGAATCGAGCCACCGAAAAAATCACCGGCATCCCCCGAAAAGCGCTAATCGGCAGCGATTTTTCCAACTATTTCACCGAGCCGCAAAAAGCCCGGGACGGCTATCAATTGGCATTCTCGCAAGGCACGGTGATGGATTACCCTCTGGCCATCTGCCACGCGTCCGGCAAAATCACCGAGGTGCTCTATAACGCATCGGTATACCGCGACGAGGAAGGCAATGTTGCCGGCCTATTCGCGGCGGCCCGCGACATCACCGCGCTGAAAAAAGCCCAACGGGAGCTCGAATCGGCAATCGCCCAGATGCAATTGATCCGGGAAATGACCGACTTGTTGCAGAGCTGCCAAAAAATGGACGAAGCCTATCCGATCATCAAAACGGCCTTGGTCGCGCTATTCCCCCAAACCGCCGGCGGCGTGTACATCATGGACACCCAGTCCCGCGCTTTAGCCTTGGTTGATCAATGGGGCCAGGCTGACTTGGAAAATCTGTTCATGCCAGACGATTGCTGGGGCATGCGGCGCGGACGGATTCACATTGCCGGCAACGGGCACACGATAAATCCAATTTGTCGGCACGTTAAACAAATCGTCACCCCGTATGTCTGCATCCCGCTACTGGCCCACTCGCACGGACTGGGTTTGATTCATATCGAGTATCACTTAAGCGGTATGGATCAGGAAGAAACTCTACGCAATTTCTCGATCGCCGAAACCGCCGCCGACAGCGCTCGCTTGGCCCTCGCCAATTTGACCTTACGCGAGGAATTGCATGCGCTATCGATCCGCGATCCACTGACCGGCCTGTTCAATCGCCGCTTTCTGGAGGAAGCCCTGGATCGGGAACTGGTCCGCATGCGCCGAGCCGATGAAACGCTGGCGGTCGCGATGCTGGACATCGATCACTTCAAGGCACTGAACGACACTTACGGACACGACACCGGCGACGAGGTATTGCGACAGGTCGCGCAATTGATGAGCAATTTCCGGCATGGCAACGACATCGTCTGCCGTTACGGCGGAGAGGAATTCGTCGTCGTCATGACCGAAATCGCGGCGGAAGCCGCCGCCGAACGGCTGAATGCGCTGCGGTCGGCGGTAGAAAGCCTGTGTTGCAAAACCGAAGCCGGGACCAGGACGAATGTCACGGTCTCGATCGGCATGGCGCTCTATCCCGAACACGGCGACAACCGGCTGGATTTGATTACCCGCGCCGATCAGGCGCTGTATCTGGCCAAGAACAGCGGCCGCAACCGGGTTGCGATCGCGAATTAAGCGTCCCCACTCACGGCTCCGCGCCGCCGCGCGGCGGATAGGCAAACGGCTTGGCCAACGGCTCGCCGACAAAAATGCCCTGGCCGGGTTGAGCAACGCTTTTCCAGTAAGCCTCGATCAAGCTACTGCCGCGCAAATAAAAGTACATCAACACGCCGGGATTGGAAAATTTGGCCGGGAAATTACAAGGCTCAACCACCGCGCCGTAGCTGCCGGTTGCCCCGGCCCGCAGCCACTCCTGGATGTTCATTTGGTCGCTACCCGACATCACCCCGCCGGACGACGTCAAATGGTCGGCCACCGCGCCGGGCAAATAGCGGTTGTCGGCCAAATGGGGCACCTTGGTCAAGCCGGTAAAGTAAAACATTACATCCTGGCGCCCGGCGATGAATTCCTGCTCCAAATAATGCACCGGCCAAAACTGGCCCAATCCCTTGGCAACCTCCGGAAACAAAACCGCCCGCGAGCTGCGGGCCTTATCCGAAGTTTTCAGCAAATAGGCGGCCCCCTTGGGCTGACTGTAATCGGCGGCGACCCCAGTATCGATCAAGCGCCGAGCTTCCTCGAACGTCGCGCCGGCCACCGCCATCGTCGGCCGCCAGCCGTGTGCCTTAAACGGCCGATCGGTCTCCGACGCGTAATAAGGATTCCCCCGGGTTTGCTGACAGCCTTTCGCGCAAAACGCCGGATCGAAACCGGCCGCCAGCGCGGTCGTAATGGACATGCATTCGACCCGGAACGGTTGCAACCATGTGATCGCATACGCTTGCACGGCTTCCGGGGTCCGCTGGTCCAGTGTTTGTTTCAGCGCCGTGAACTCCTGCTTGGACATGACCGGTCGATTCGGCGCGAAGCGGACATGGATGATCTGGTCCGCCGGTATCCGCCGCTTGGCCTGATAATATTCGCCAATACGCTGGCTCAACGGATCGGCGTCGTTGACGATCACCGCCAAATCGGCGGCTTCCAGCGCCGGGGCCGGCTGATAGAGCGGCGACACTGCCGCCAGCCCGGCTCGCGCGCAGACGCCGTTCGCCAATAAAGCGACTAACACCAAGTTGAGGATTCGAAGATGAGACACGGGAACTCCAGGAAAAACGACCGCGGACGGGAAACGCTAACAGGCCAATGTAGTCGGCACTGGCCTAAATGCAACCGGGGTTTGTAAAATCCGGAAACCGGCGTGCAAGCCGCACCCTCTCTGTCCGAGTGCTTGGGTCGCGGAAAAGTTCAGCTAGCGCCGTCGGCCAATACTTAACCTTTATCATGGAAAACAGATGGATGCCATAGCCAATATCCCCACCGTCGCCCACGTTATTCAGCAAGCAGTGGCCCCGGTATTCCTGCTAACGGGTGTCGCCGGCTTGTTAAGCGTATTGACCAACCGGCTAGGCCGGGCCGTGGACCGGTTTCGGGCGCTCTCCAAACTGGGAGGCGACGAAGCCGATCACTATTACGAAGAAATGCAGACGCTGGCCAGACGCGGCCGCTGGATACACTGGGCGATTACATTGTGCACGCTTTGCGCGCTGATGATTTGCTTGTCCATCGTTACGATGTTCGTGGGCGTTCAGATCACGGTGGATCTGTCGAACTTGGTGTCGACGCTATTCGTCGCGGCGATGTTGGCGTTAATCGCCGGATTGCTGTGCTTTTTGCGGGAAATTTCGCTGGCGACCGGCATCATCGCGCCGCGCCACGGACAGCGGCATCCGGAAAAATAAGCCGGCTACTGGCCGTTCTCGGTAACGATCACGCCGATGCCGTTTTTCTGCAGCAGCTCCTTGATCGTCGATACGCTGGCCGGGTTGTCATAGGGGCCGATCTTGACGCGATGCCAGATGGTTTCGCCGACCTTGGCTTTCTCGACCCGAGATTCTATCCCCAACAACGCCAATTTAGCCTTGTGCCGCTCGGCCTCGGCCGCCTCGCGGAACGAACCGGCCTGCATGACGTATTTGGCGACCTTGGTCTTGCCGACCAACTGCTCGCGCACCCGAGTCTTGATTTCGTAATCGGGTACCACGACTTCGGCCTGCGGCAGGATGGTATAAAACTCGTAGCGCGGCTCTTCCGGTTCGGCCGGCGGTGGCGGCGCTTCGGCTTTGGCATCCTCGGGCCTGGTCTCTTTCGAATCGGCCTTGGCCGGCGCCGGCGCTTGCACCGGCAATTCGCGCTTGACGATCTCGGCGGCTGGCGGCGTCGCCGACTCCGGCTTGGCGGCGGTCAGTTCCGGCACCATTTTGCGGATCATGTTCAAAAACACCACAAAAGCCGCGACCAGACCGATCACCACCAACCAACGCCACGGCGCCACCCCTTTTTTCTGGGGCCGTCTCCGGCTGTTGGCATAACTGGCCGACTGTACGCGGTGTTTGTAATCTCTGGCCATTTACATCGCTTCTGGCGCGTTGATTTTCAGCAAGGTCAAGCCATTGACCAGCACCTGTTTGACCGCGCAAATCAAATTCAAACGCGCGTTGCATAAGCGCTCGTCATCGACCAGGAATTGGTGGGCGTTGTAATAGGCGTGAAACTGGTTGGCCAGTTCACGCAAGTAATGGATCAATTGATGAGGTTCATACTGAACGGCGGCCTTTTCCAATACCTCCGGGTACTTGGCCAAGCTGGTCAGCAACGCGCTTTCCTGTTCCTCGGCCAGCAAATTCAGATTCGCCATTCCGAGTTGCGGATCGCGGCGACGGCCTTTTTCATCCAACTGCCTTAACACGCTGCACACTCTGGCATGCGCGTATTGCACGTAATACACCGGGTTTTCGTTGGTTTTAGAGGTGGCCAATTTCAGGTCGAAATCCATGTGCTGTTCGGATTTGCGCATCACGTAGAAAAAGCGGCAGGCATCCTTGCCGACTTCGTTACGAAGCTGGCGCAGCGTGACGAACTCGCCGGAGCGGGTGGACATTTGCACCTTCTCGTCGCCGCGATACAACACCGCAAATTGCACCAGCAGCACCTTCAATTTGGCTGCGTCGGCACCCAGCGCTTGCATCGCCGCCCGCACCCTGGGGATGTAACCGTGGTGGTCGGCGCCCCAAATGTTGACGATCCGGTCGAACCCGCGATCCAATTTGTTCATGTGGTAGGCAATATCGGAGGCGAAATAGGTGGTCTGGCCGTTGTCGCGCACCACCACTCTATCCTTCTCGTCGCCGAGCCGGCTGGATGCAAACCAGGTCGCGCCGTCTTGCTGGTACAAATACCCGGCGTCGTCCAAGCGCTTCAATGCGGTTTGTACCGACTGGTCGTCCATCAGCGAGCGCTCGGAAAACCAGCGCTGGTAACCGACGCCGAATTCTTCCAGATCGTCCCGGATGTCGGCCAGTATCTCGTTCAGGCCGGTGTCGAACACCGCGCCGTAAGCCGCGGCGCCCAACAGGCTTTTGGTGCGCTCGATCAACGCGTCGATATGCTTTTCCTTATCGCCACCTTGCGGTTCGTCGGCCGGCAAATCCGCCAAAATTTGCTCTACTGGCCGGCGGTAAGCATCGCCGGCGTTACGGTGCAGATTCGCGGCGATGTCGCGAACGTATTCGCCTCTGTAGCCGTTGCTCGGGAAGGTCAACACTTCGCCGCAGTTCTCCAGATAGCGCAACCAGACGCTGGTCGCCAGAATATCCATCTGCCGGCCGGCATCGTTGACGTAATATTCGCGTTCGACCTCGAAGCCGGCGGCTTCGAGCAGATCGGCCACCGCCGAACCGTAGGCGGCGCCCCGCCCGTGCCCGACATGCAAGGGCCCGGTCGGATTGGCCGACACGAACTCAACCTGCACCCGCTGACCGGCACCGATTTTGCTCAAGCCGAAACCGGCACCGGCTGCCAAGACTTGCTTGACGATCTCGAACTGACTATCGGGATTGATGAAAAAATTGATGAAGCCGGGGCCGGCGATCTCGACCTTGCTGACTAAGGCATCGGCCGGCAAATTAGCCACGATTTTCTCGGCCAAGGCTCTGGGATTGGATTTGGCTGGCTTGGCCAGCAACATCGCCAAATTGGTTGCGAAGTCGCCGTGCAGGGCGTCCTTGGTCCGCTCCAGATTGATTTGAACGTCGAAATCGCTGTCGAGTAGGCCTTCCGCTTTCAGTGCGTTAACGGAGTGGTGTAACAGGGATTCCAGCGTTTGTTTCATTGCGTCGGTCGATGCGGATTCGTCGAAAAATGTTCGCCATTATCCACGAAAACCCTAACGATGGCTAGGACGCTCGCCGAACAAGGCCGTACCGATGCGTACCAACGTCGAGCCTTCGGCGACCGCGGCCCGCAAATCGCCGCTCATCCCGTAGGACAAGGTATCCAGTCCGGGCCGATTCAGCGCCCGAACGGCTAAATGAAGCGAGCGGTAAGGCCGACATTGCGCGGCGTAGTCGGTTTGCGGCTCGGGTATGGCCATTACGCCGCGCAGCCTCAACCGGGGCAGCCGCGCCACTTGTTCGGCCAACGCCGGCAGCTCGGCCAGCGCCACGCCGGATTTACTGGCCTCGCCGCTGATATTGACTTGCAGACAAATGTTCAACGGCGGCAGGTAATCCGGGCGCTGCTCACTGAGGCGCTCGGCAATTTTCAGCCGATCGACGCTATGCACCCAGGCGAAATGCCGGGCGATCGGCTTGGTCTTATTGGATTGAATCGGTCCGATGAAATGCCAGGAGATCGCGAACGCCGACAGCGCCTGCTGTTTAACCAAAGCTTCCTGCAGATAATTTTCACCGAAATGGCGCTGCCCCCAGCGATACGCGGCAGCCACTTCGGCGGCCGGCTTGGTCTTGCTGACCGCCAACAACCGCACGCAACCGGCCGGCCGGCCGGCGGCGACCTCGGCGGCACGCAATTCGGTAGTGACCGCCGTGAAACGCTCGGCGATCGTCGTCATGACGCCTGATCGCCCCGTTTACCGACGAACAATCGGGAAAACAACAGCCCGGACTCGAACAACATCCACATCGGTACCGCCAACAAGGTCTGCGACAAGGCATCCGGCGGAGTCAGAAACATCGCGATCACAAATACGCCGACGATCACGTAAGGCCGCTTTTCGGCCAAACTCTCCGGCGAAACGATACCGGCCCAAACCAGCACGATCGTGAAGATCGGCACTTCGAAGCAGACGCCGAACGCAAAAAACATCCCGAGGACGAAGTCGAGGTAGGTAGCGATGTCGGTCATCACGGCCACCCCAACCGGAGCGGTGGCGGTCAAATAACCGAACACGAGAGGAAACACCAAAAAGTAGGCAAATGCCGCGCCGCCGTAAAACAACAGCGTACTGGCAACCAGCAGCGGCAAGACCATCAGCTTTTCGTGGCGATATAAACCCGGCGCAACGAAGCCCCAAAACTGATAGAGAATGAACGGAATCGCCGCGAATACCGCGACTACGAAAGCCAGCTTGAACGGCGTAAAGAATGGCGAGGCGACATCGATGGCGATCATCGAGCTGTTTTTAGGCATGTGCGCCAACAGCGGTTCCGCCAGGTAGGCATAAATCTCGTTGGCGTAACTGGCCGTGCCGATGAACACCATCAGCACGCACAACACCACCTTGAGCAGGCGGTCGCGCAATTCGACGAGATGACTGAAAAAAGATTGTTCGCTATCCTGCGGATTTGGGCGGGTCATTGGGCTGATCGGTCTCGGTCGGCGCCTGCAAGCTAAAATTGATGTCGTCCACTGCGGACTGGGTGTCTCTCAAGGCCTGTTGCAATTCGTCGGTTCCGATTCGCTGTTGCAATAATTGCCGCATTTCCTCGGCTTGCAGCTCCTGTTTGATTTCCGCCTTGGCGGTCGAGATGACGCTACGCGCCTTGCCCACCCATAAGCCGGCAATCCGCGCGGCCTTGGGCAGTTTTTCGGGCCCCAGCACCAATAAAGCCACCAGCCCTATCATCAGCAACTCGGAAAAACCGACTTCGAACACGGCTTAGGCCTGATCTTTTTCTTTGCGGGTCACTTCGCCCTCCAGCGTCTCGCCATCGTCCTTGGCCAACGACTTTTCGGATTCGCCGCCTTCCTTGACCGCAGAACGAAAACCCTTGATCGCCTCGCCCAAATCGGCACCGACGTTTTTCAAGCGCTTGGTGCCGAAGACCAAGACCACAATCACCAAGACCACTAACAAATGTGGAATACTGAAGCCCATAGCTCGCTCCTAATTAATTCGTTTGTGAAGATTGACGCTGTGCTTTTTCCTGCAGGCCGGACAACCCGAAACGCCGGCGCAACTCGTTCAACACCGCGTCCGGCCCCAGCCCTTGATGCGCCAGCAAAACCATACTGTGAAACCACAGATCGGCGACTTCATAGACGATCTTTTCGGGATCGCCGTCTTTACCGGCCATGACCGTCTCGGTGGCTTCCTCGCCGATCTTTTTCAGTATTTGATCCAGACCTTTAGCGTACAAACTCGCCACATAAGACTGATCGGCGGATTGTTGCTTGCGCTGTTCGAGAACTTCGGCAAGTTGGTGCAGAACGTCGCTCATTAACCCAGTGCCTGACATGTTAAAGCCAAAATCATAACACGACCGCTGCAAAAACCGTCGGGCAAAAAAAACCTCCCAGCGCTTGCGCGGTGGAAGGCAAAAAACCAAGCGGAGTGCTTAAGAAGGAGGTTACCGCTCGTTATTACAACACCAGGAGGTAGTTACAAATTCGGAATCAGCCGTTGGACTGAGCTTTGGACATATTGCTAAACATCGACGTCGCCGCAAACAAAACCGTGGAGATCAAAAACAAACCGGACATAAAGTTCCAAATACCGGCGAAAAACAAAGTACCGACCAGAATATCTTTTTTCATGTCTTGCATTACTTTCATCTCCTCTTCATCTTGCGCTTGACAAGATTCAATCTGTTTGCTCTTCAGTTGCCGCATACTATACAGGACAAAAAAAAGTTTACAATTCGGAATTTATTAAATAAATTGTATCCATTCGAGAAACAATTAGCGCCTACTCGCGCTTATCCCATTAGCCGACCTAGGAGGTTTCGATGGATAAATTGACCAGCATGAATGTATTTGTGCGCGTCGCCAAAGCAGGCAGCTTTGCCGGCGCCGCCAAGGACTTGGACATTTCCAGGGCGATGGCCACCAAACACATCATGCAGCTCGAAAGTGAATTGAACACCCGCTTGTTCAACCGCACCACCCGCAGCCTCAGCCTGACCGAGGCCGGCGAAGCGTATCTGGAACGCTGCCAGCAAGTGTTATTGGACGTGGCTGAGATGGAGTCGGCGGTCACCCATTTGCAAACCGAACCACGCGGCATGTTGAAAATCCTGGCGCCACCGGTCATCGGTGCCAGCCATATATCGCCCGGACTGACCGAATACCTGAAGAATTACCCCGACCTGTCGGTCGATATGGTGCTCAAGGGCGGCCAGGTGGACTTGATCGACGAAGGTGTCGATCTGGCGATTTACCTGGGCCAACTTAACGACACCAGCTTGGTCGCGCGTAAGATCGCCACCTCATCCTTGGTGGTTTGCGCTTCGCCGGAATACTTGAAACTACACGGCACGCCGCAGGATCCGGAAGACTTGGATGACCATAGCTGCCTGATCAACTGGGCGATTCCGCCACGCAACAAATGGCGCTTCAAAGGCATTCTCGGCGAACGGACGGTGACCGTGACCGGCCGGATGCAAGCCAATATGGCCGATCCGATCCGCAATGCCGCCGTCAACGGCCTCGGCCTGATCATGCTGCCGCGCTACATCGTCGGCCGTGACATCGAACAAGGGCGTTTGCAAGTGGTGATGGAGCAATACGGCATTACCCCACTGGAAATTTACGCGGTTTATCCGCACCGTAAATATTTGTCGGCCAAAGTACGATCCTTCCTGGATTTTATCCAAGCTTGGCTGCCGCATCGCATCGGCATGGACCCGCCATGAACGAACTGCAAGCAAAATGGGACGCGATTTATCAAGCCACGCACCAACCAGGACCTCCAACCGAAGTACTGGCTGAACACCCCTTCCTGTTACCGACCTCGGGGTCGGCGCTGGATCTGGCTTGCGGATTGGGCGGAAATGCGTTGTTTTTGGCCGAGCAGGGCCTGCGCGTCCAAGCCTGGGACATTTCCGCCCGCGCACTGGAAATACTGGCAGCCCACGCCAAACTCAGATCGCTCGACATCACCTGCCGGCCATGCCATATCGAAGCCGACAGCCTGCGCAATCAGCTATTCGATGTGATTGTCATCAGTCGTTTTCTTGACCGTACCCTGTGTAATGCGATAATGACGGCCTTGAAGCCTGAAGGCTTGTTGTTTTATCAAACCTTTATCCGCGACAAACCGGACCCGATCGGCCCCAGCAACCCCGCTTTCCTGCTGAACCGCAACGAATTGTTGCAACTGTTTGCCCCGCTAACGCCCGTATATTACCGGGAATACGCCCGCACCGGCGACTTGCGGCGCGGACCACGCAACGAAGCGGCCTTCATCGGACAGAATACCAAACTTTGACTCGACACCATGATAGACAATCTCGACCCCAAACAAGCCTGGGCCTTGCTGCAGGAAAACCCCTCCGCGGTACTGATCGACGTTAGAACCGCGATCGAACACGGTTTCGTCGGCCATCCGCCCAAAGCGATACACATCGCCTGGAAGGAATTCCCCGGCATGCAACTCAACCCAACCTTCGTAGAGCAGGTACAACAACACGCCCCGGACCGATCGGCGCCGATTTTATTGCTATGCCGCAGCGGCGTACGTTCGGTCGAAGCCGCCAAAGCCCTGGAAGCGGTCGGCTACCAACATTTGGTCAACATCCTGGAAGGCTTCGAAGGGCCTTTGGACGAACAAAAACACCGCGGCAAACTCGGCGGCTGGCGTTTCCACGGCCTGCCCTGGGAACAAAGCTAAGCCGTCGCAAGCGTTTTTCAGTATCGAGGCTAGCGCCTCCACCCGCATCGATTTCCCTATTCTCTAAAAATCCGACAATCCTGTGATAGAAAAACTTAGAAACATCGCCATCATCGCTCACGTTGACCATGGCAAAACCACCCTCGTCGACCAATTGCTGCAACAATCCGGCACCTTCGACGCTCACGAAAAAGTCGACGAGCGGGTGATGGATTCCAACGCGCTGGAAAAGGAACGCGGGATCACCATTCTGGCGAAGAATACCGCGATCGATTGGAACGGCTACCACATCAACATCGTCGACACCCCGGGCCACGCCGACTTCGGCGGCGAAGTGGAACGGGTACTGTCCATGGTCGATTGCGTGTTGCTGCTGGTCGATGCCGTGGACGGCCCCATGCCGCAAACCCGCTTCGTAACTCAGAAAGCCTTTGCGCTAGGCTTGAAACCCATCGTCGTCATCAACAAGGTTGATCGTCCCGGCGCCCGCCCGGACTGGGTCATCGACCAAACCTTCGACTTGTTCGACCGCCTCGGCGCCACCGACGAACAATTGGATTTCCCGATTGTATATGCCTCGGCGCTGAAGGGTTATGCGGGTCTGGACTTGGAAAGCACGGTCGAGGGCGGCGACATGACGCCGTTGTTTCAGACCATCGTCGACAAAGTGAGTCCGCCGCCGGTCAATATCGACGGCCCGTTCCAAATGCAGGTCATCAGTCTGGACTACAACAGCTACGTCGGCGTGATCGGCATCGGCCGCATTCAACGCGGCAGCGTGAAAACCAACCAACCGCTGACGTTGATCAATCGCGAAGGCGCCACCCGCAACGGCCGAATGCTGCAAATCTTCGGCTTCAAAGGCCTGGAGCGCATCGAAGTGCCGCAAGCCCAAGCCGGCGACATCATCGCGTTCACCGGCATCGATAAACTGGAAATCTCCGACACCTTATGTCAGCAGGACGCGGTCGAAGCCCTGCCGCCGCTGAAAGTCGACGAACCGACCGTCAGCATGACCTTCCAGGTCAACAACTCGCCGTTCGCCGGCAAGGAAGGCAAATTCGTCACGTCGCGGCAAATACGCGATCGGTTGCACAAGGAGTTGCAGCACAACGTCGCATTGCGGGTTGAAGACACCAGCGATCCGGACAAATTTAAAGTATCCGGCCGCGGCGAATTGCATTTGTCGATCTTAATCGAAAACATGCGTCGCGAAGGCTTCGAGTTGGGCGTTTCTCGGCCTGAAGTAATTTTCAAGGAAGAAGACGGCGTCACCACCGAGCCGTTCGAAATGGTCACCATCGAAGTGGAAGACGAACATCAAGGCGCTATCATGGAGAAACTCGGCGAACGCAAGGGCGATTTGCTGAACATGGTTCCGGACGGCAAGGGCCGTATCCGCCTGGAGTACATGGTGCCGTCGCGCGGCCTGATCGGCTTTCAAACCGAATTCATGACCGCCACGTCCGGTTCCGGCTTGTTCTACCACGTCTTCGACCATTACGGACCAGTCAAACCGGGCACTTTCGGCGTGCGCAAGCGCGGCGTGCTGGTATCGATGGTGCAAGGCAAGGCACTGGCCTACGCGCTGTTCGCCCTTCAGGAACGCGGCGAGTTGTTCATCGTGCATGCCGACGAAGTCTACGAAGGCATGCTGGTCGGCATACACTCGCGCGCCAACGATTTGGTGGTCAACCCGACCAAGGCCAAGCAGCTGACCAACATCCGCGCCGCCGGTACCGATGAAAACCTGATCCTGACCCGCATCCAAAAAATGACGCTGGAACAGGCCCTGGAATTCATTGACGAGGACGAGCTGGTCGAAGTCACGCCGCAATCGATACGCCTGCGTAAAAAACTGCTGTCCGAAAACGACCGCAAACGCGCCTCGCGTTCCGCCGAATAGCGTCTCTCCCGCCAGCTAGCAAATCGCCGGCCCTCGTTTAGAGCCGGCGATCCCGCCACTCAGTCAGGCTTGACACCCGTCCCGGCGTTGGGGCGGCCAATGCCTACCAGACTTTCAGCGACATTTAATAGCTCGCCCAGCCCAAGTTACAGGTCCAACCTACTTTTGCGAGCCGACCTGTCACCGAGCGCGCTGCAATTTGGGTCATTGGCAAAGCTCGATCCTATGACCACCGGGATGGGTCAAATCGTCTCATATCCTGGCGGAACGGCCCTATGCCTTAGGCGGTATGCCAAACGCCGCTTGAGCTTATCAATAAAAATCAGAGCTTTCGATGTCGATCAGGCTGGACAACGCTTATTGCATGACGAATTTCAAACCGATCACGAGCAACAAGGTGGCCAAAGCCGGCCGCAAATAATGTTCCGGAATTTTCGCGCTCAAGTGGCTACCCAGCCAGATGCCCGGCAGCGATCCGGCCAACAAGCTCAACAGCAATTGCAAATCAAAGTTTCCGAGACTCAAATGCCCAAGACCTGCCACGGCCGTCAATGGAATCGCGTGCGCCAGATCGGTGCCGACAATTTTCAGCGTCGTCATTCTCGGATATAGAAACAGCAGCGCGACGGTGCCCAGCGCGCCAGCCCCGACCGATGACAGAGTCACCAACACGCCCAATATCGCACCGGTCAACACCGTGGCAAATCGCTCCCATCTCGGCGAAAACCGGCCGCTGTTATCCTGATTGCTGTGTTCGTCGTCGATTTCCTCTTTCACCGAATGACGTAGCAACCAGCTACGCACCAGCAGTGCGCAGGCCGTCAGCAACAAAGCCACGCCCAACGTGAAAGTAATCATGCCGGTGGTTTCCTTGCCGACCGCCATCAGGTTTTTCAGCACGTAAAGCGTCATGCCGGCGAACGGCAGGCTACCCAGCGCGAGCCAACCGACGATGCGCCAATCCACCGACTTGTGCTTGCCGTGATGGACGAACACGCCAGCGGTTTTGGTGATCGCCGCGTATAACAGATCGGTACCGACCGCGACAGCCGGCTTGAAGCCAAACAGGAACACCAACAGCGGCGTCATCAGCGAACCGCCACCGACGCCGGTCACTCCCACGAGCAAACCGACCACAAAACCCGACAGGGTATACATTAAATTCATAATTTCCGGCCTTCTATTTCGTTAATTCAGATAAGCGCGGACATTATGCCAGCGCTGACGGCCGGCATTTTAATGATAAAATTGAATGGCATTATGCCTTTTTCAGATATTTAAGCCCGCAGCCTCGCTGACCGCCATCACGTTGGTAATCCAAGTAAGTCGCCGGCAGACGGTGATCGATTTTTTAGAACCGCGAACGCGGTAGTCAGCGCAATAGCGATTTACCGTTGAGATTTCAATGCTGGCCTAAATCGGCAGCGAACAGATACCCGTTCCCGCTACCGGTGCCGCCAACGTTTCCGGCCCACCTAGGCAAGCCCCAGCGACGCCGCCAGACTCCCCGCCATGGCGAAATTGGCGACGACGCTACCGGCGCGCGGATTGGCTCGCCAATAGGTCGGCGCGGCGAGCCAGGCCAACTCCCGGCTAAGTTGCGCTTGCCTAGCCGGATCGCGCAAGCCTTTATCGCGCATCCTGATTCGCCCTGGCAATGAAGAAACAGTTCTGCTCCTGCAATGGGTTTATCCGTGAAGAATTGAAATGACCGTCGCGGCCGGAAACGCGACTAATCGCCAGTTCCCGGTATTTCGACTCGATACCAAGCGGCATACAGGGCCGGCAAAAACAGCAACGTCAGCAACGTGGCGACAGTCAATCCCCCCATGATCGCTACCGCCATCGGGCCGAAAAACGCGCTACGCGTCAACGGAATCATCGCCAATATCGCCGCCGCCGCCGTCAGTACGATCGGCCGGAAGCGCCGCACCGTGGAATCGACGACGGCATCGAAATCACGGCATCCCGCTGCCTTATCCTGGTCGATTTGATCGACCAGGATTACCGAATTACGCATGATCATGCCCGACAACGCAATCGTGCCCAACATCGCCACAAAGCCGAACGGTTGGTGGAACAGTAACAAGAACAACGTCACGCCTATCATGCCCAGCGGCGCGGTTAATACCACCAACGCCACCCGGGAAAAACTTTGCAACTGAATCATCAATACCGTCAGGACGCTGATGACGAACAGCGGCATACCGGCGGCCACCGACTCGCCGCCTTTCGCCGACTCCTCGACCGCACCGCCGGTTTCCAAGCGATAGCCGACCGGCAGCGTGCGTTTGAATTCGGCCAGATCGGCCTCGATCCTGGCCGAAATCATCGGCGCCTGGACATCGCCGTACAAATTCGCCCGCACCGTCACGGTCGGAATGCGATTCCGCCGCCAGATTACGCCCTCCTCGAAACCGTATTCCAGCGTCGCGATCTGCGACAACGGCACGCTATGCCCGCTCGCGGTAGGCAACATCAGATGCTGCAACAGCGACAAGTGCCGGCGCTCGACTTGGGTACCGCGAATCAACAAATCGATGCGCTCGATGTCCTCGCGAAATTCCGTGACGTATAAACCTTGCAACGCCCCATTGATCAGATTGGCGATATCGTTGGACCCGATGCCTAGCAAGCGCGCCTTGGACTGATCGACGTCAACCCGAACCACTTTGACCGGTTCATCCCAATCCAATTGCACATTCGATAAATAGTGGTTGGCGCGCATCGTATCGGCCACCTGCCTAGCCAAACGACGCAGTTCACTCAAATCCGGTCCGGATACCCGAAACTGCACCGGAAAACCGACCGGGGGTCCGTTTTCCAAACGCAGCACGCTGCCCCGCAAATGGGGGAAATCCTGCTCGAACAATTGAATCAACCGAAGCCGCAACGCCTCGCGTTCCGCCGGGCCCTGAGTCAAAACCACGAATTGAGCGAAGTTACGCTGTGGCAACTGTTGATCCAACGGCAGATAAAAGCGCGGACTGCCGTTGCCCACATAAGCCACATAGTTTTCGATGCCGGTTTGCCGGCTCAACCAAGCTTCCAGTTTTTTCACCTCGGCTTCGGTCGCCGCGTAAGACACGCCTTCGGCCAAACGCAGATCCACGATGAGTTCGGGACGGGTTGAATCCGGAAAAAATTGTTGTTGCACGAATTTGAAGCCGGCGATCGCGCCGCCAAACATCGCCAACGTCACCGTAATCACCAACCAACGATGGGTGACGCAACCGGCCACCAGACCGCGAAACCGTCGATAGAAAGGCGTTTGGTATAAATCGTCGTGACTGGTCGGCTCGGTGCCGATTCCGGCGCGCGCCAGCCAACGGGAAAACACCGACGGCCGGGAGTGGCGGTCTCGGTAATTCGGCAATAGCCGAAATCCCAGATAGGGTACAAACACCACCGCCGCCACCCAGGACACCAACAACGCAATCACCACCACTTGGAAAATCGAGCGGGTGTATTCGCCGGTCGAGGATTCTGCTGTAGCGATCGGCAAAAATCCGGCGGCGGTGACCAAGGTACCGCTGAGCATCGGCATTGCGGTCGAGGTATAGGCAAAGGCCGCCGCCCGGGTACGCTCCCAACCCTGTTCCATTTTGGACGCCATCATTTCGACCGCGATAATGGCATCGTCCACCAGCAAGCCCAACGCCAAAATCAACGCGCCCAACGAAATCTTATGCAAGCCGACGCCGAACAAATGCATGATCCAAAAGGTGATTGCCAATACCACCGGTATACTGATCGCGACGACGATGCCGGTACGCAATCCCAGCGACAACAAACTGACCGCCAACACGATCACGACCGCTTCGGTCAGCGATTTGACGAATTCGTTGACCGAGCGCTGCACCGCCTTGGGTTGTGACGAAACCGAATGCAGATCCAGACCGACCGGTAATTGGCCTTGAATCCGGGTGGCGGCGGCGTCCAGAGCCTTGCCCAGTCGAATGATGTCGCCGCCGTTGCGCATGGCGACACCGAGCAGCAAGGATTCTTGACCGTTAAAACGCACCTTGTCCTTGGGCGGATCTTCGTAGCCCCTGCCGATCGTCGCAACGTCGCCAAGGCGAAATTCGTGGTTGTTGACCCGGAGCCTAACGTCCCGCAAGGCCTCCAACTGGTCGTAGCGACCGGATACGGCGATCCGGATATGCTCGTCGGGCGAGTCGAAGCTGCCGCTGCCGGTCACCAGATTTTGGGCCTGCAGGGTCTGCAACATACTGACCGCATCGATACCCATCGTCGCCAACTTGGCATTCGACAAATCGATGTAGATCCGCTGTTTTTGCTCGCCGAAAAAATCCACCTTGACGACGTCCGGCACCCGCAACAATTCGGCGCGTACCGTTTCGGCGTGCCGCTTCAGTTCGGCATAGTCGTAACCCGGCCCGGTCAACGCATATAAATTGCCGTAGACATCGCCGAATTCGTCGTTAAAGGTTGGCCCTTCGACGCCGTCGGGCAAGGTATAACGAATATCGCCAACCTTTTTCCGCGCCTGATAAAAAATATTGGGGACTTCACTGGGCGGCGTCGAATCCAGGGCCGACAGAAATATCAACGATTCGCCGGCGCGGGAGTAGCTGCGCAAGGTATCCAGCCACGGCACTTCCTGGAGTTTTTTTTCGAGTTTATCGGTCACCTGATGCTCGACCTCTTCGGCGCTAGCCCCAGGCCAACCGGTCCTTATCACCATGATTTTGAAGGTAAACGGCGGATCCTCGGATTGCCCCAGCTTGGTATAGGACGCCATCCCGACCAACGTCATTACCAGCATCGCGTACAGCACCAGCGCCGGGTGGCGCAAGGCCCACTCGGACAGGTTGAATCCCTTCATGGCCGACTCCGCAGCGGCACCGGTCTGACGATCTGGCCCGGCACCAGGGTCTGCACACCGACCGCGACGACTTGCTCCCCGCTTTGCAAGCCTTGCAGGATCAGCACGCCGTCCTCACGGTAATCGCCGGCTTGGACCGACCTGGGCCGCACTTCGCCGTTGGCGGGATTGACGACCCAAACCACCGCCCGGCCGTCCCGCTCGGTCAACGCCGGCGTCGGCAGCAAATAAGCGGCCGTGTCTTGCCGGTAAAAACGCACCCCGGCGGTCATGCCCAAGCGCACCGCCCCGTCGGCATTCGACAGCGCCACCCGAACCTGGAAGGTGCGGGTGGCGCTGTCGGCAGCCGGCGCCACTTCCCTGACCCGGCCTTGATAAGTCACCCCCGGATAGGCCCACAAGCGGACTTCGGCCGGCGTATCGACCGCAATTCCGGCCATCCGCGACTCGGGTACCGCGATCGCCACTTCCTTGGCTTCGGCCACCGCGATCCGAACGATGGGTTCGCCGGCCGCGACAACCTGTCCCGGCTCGGCGCGGATCTCGGTGACCACGCCATCCCGCTCGGCCAATAGATGGGTATAGCGCGACTGGTTGCCGGTCACGGCGGCCTGGGCGCGCGCCTGCTTGGCGCGAGCCGCGGCGGCCTTGTATTGGGCTTCCTGAATATCCAGAGCCTGATTGGAAATAAACTTGCTGGCATGCAGTTGCCGCTGCCGGTCCAATTCGGCTTGAGCCAGTGCCAGATCGGCCTCGGCGGCGCGCACCTCGGCTTGGGCGGCTTGGGTGGACAATCCGGTATCGACGGCATCCAGCTTCGCCAACATCTGACCGGCGGCGACCACGGCACCGACATCGACGTTGCGTTCGATAACCTTGCCGGCGATCCTGAATCCTTGCACGCTTTCGTAACGTGAACGAACCTCGCCGACCAAGGTGGTCGGCGCCTCGGCGGTGCGGTCGCCGACCGTCGTCACCAATGCCGGTCTGGGCGGCGGCGGCGGCGGGACCGCTTGCTCGCAGCCGATCAACGCCAGCAGCGGCAACATCGCAAACAAAGACTTCATCGAATTTCCTAGGGGAGGTGAAATAGAGTCGGACGTCAATCGCGTCAAGCGGAAGCGGCCATGGCCCGCAAGATGGTTTCCAGCGGGACCAGCGAAATTTCGGCGCTGAACAACAAGGCGTTGTCGGCCCGAAATAAGCCGTAACATTCGTAGTCCAGCGGCGTGGCGCGCAAATCGCCGAAGTCGTGTTCGGCGCAATTGGCGGCCGGCTTGATCAGAATGTGCAAGGCGTCGTTACTGCGTAACTCGGCCAGCAGACGGCGGTCGATGCTGATTTTGTGCGAGGTATACACCATCGGATTGCGCTCGAAGTCGTGCTGCCATTTCAATGCCTTTTCCAATAAGGCACTAGACAACAGCGCGCAAGGGAACAGCTCCGGAAAACCCACGACATCCTGAATTTCGTCGATGTAATCCGATTGATCCCGCAATGAGCCGCACAGAAAATTCTTGGCGTTGCTGTTCATCATGAATTTGCGTTTCAGGAAATAGCCGTTCGGCAGGAAACAACGGTCCGGTTGGATCCGCATTTCGCCGATGCCATGCAAATCCGGCTGGGCCGCCACCAACGGCCGGGCGGTTTCCTTTTTAAACCCCATCAACGCCAGAGCGCCATCGGCCTTGACCGCGATCCGGTTGCTCAGCACCGGCTCGGGCTCGAGTTTGAATTGAGACTGTTTGATCTCGACCGTCACTCGTTGACCGGGCTTGACCGCGTTGGCGAAGGTAAACTGGTAATTGCTGAAATGTAGACCCTGCTCGGCAATCAAGCGCTCCTCGCCATTATCGCGGCGGAGATCCGCCACTTTGCCCTCGACCAGCGATTCCAATTGAAACCCCATCACAATCGGGCCGGCGAACGGGTTTCGGCTGATCCGGCCCCACTTCTTGCTGTCGTGAAACAGGTTGAAGTCGTCGGTGGAGTTGCGAGCGACGTCGATATGCAGCTTGCTGAAAATATCCGAATTCATGGCATCCTTGGGTTTGAGTTGGCAACGATGACTAAGCGCCGACATGCTAGCACCGATAACATCGCCGGAAAATCCGCTGAAATTGTCACCGATCAAACCACCGGTACAATTCCGCTAACCGCGGGCTATCGAATCGGTTCATGCCAAATTCACCACGACGGCACGAACACAAGTCGAGTCGGACCGAGTAAGTTTAGCGCGAGACGCGACTCTCGTTTGCCGTTGCCGTTATTCCGCGAGGCGGCACGCTTTGTGGCGCCCGATTTGCTTGGCTTGATACCGGGCTTGGTCCGCCAGATTCGACAACCTATCGAGGTTGACCCTAAGCTCGCGCAACCCGGCAATGCCGATGTACACGCCGAATCGTAACGGCAATCCCCACATCCGTGCAATTTTGCTGACGATAAAGCATAAGCAGCCGGCTACTATGCGCCAGATCGGCGTACCCAAGGGTGACTTTTTCCAAGCGCTTTTAACACCAC
>NZ_JBYMAP010000018.1:0-29137 GCF_057766305.1 Methylomonas sp. BG-2
TCTAGCGGCTTCGGCCAACATGATCAGGCGATAGGCGCCCGCTTCGCTCACGTCGAGTTCGCTTAACGCGGCGGCCAAATGCGCCATCGCGACGTCGTAATGCGAGTCGTCCGGATGAAGCTTCATCAAAAACCAATGCGCCGGGCATAACAAGTGGTTCGCCCGGATTTCCTTTGCGCCGACGATGTCCGGCAAAGACGCGAAATCCTGGCCGGCCGGCCACCTGGGCTTGGCATTGCCGCGTCCGAAGGCCGCCACGAAAAAAGCGTCCAACAACTTCGACGCGTCGGCATCGCTGGATAAGGCCACGTTCAAATAGCCCTTTAGCGCGGTGGCGTGTTCTGCAACCGGGCGGTTATTGAAAAAGCGGTTGATCCGATAATCGTCGAGCATTTTTTCGCAAACACGGTCGGCGATGGCACCGATCAAACCCGCATCGCTCAACTCGGAACGGGCGGAAGGTAGCGCGGAAACCACGGTAGTCGTCATGGTCGTCTCCTGACGATCTGATCAGTAACCGGAGTCTTCCAGTCCGGTTCGGGTTGTCAAATCGCTCCGAGCCGGGATGTTGAAATGATGCTTTCCACGGCCGCGCGCTGCTCGGCGATGCTATCGCACAGCCGAAACTGCGCCACGGCGCGGCGCAAGTTGTGTAACGGATCGCTGACTTTGAAATAGCGGCTGCCGTCCAGATAATCGCTGAAAAACCGCAAGCCCAATTCGAACGGAATCAGCCAGATGGCCGCGTACAGGGATTCGTCGGCGGCAGCGTCGATAACGTCGCCGCAGACCGTCAAGTAACCGCCGAGAACGCGCCGCGCGGTGGCCAGGTCGAAACGGTCGCCTTCCGCGTGGCAGCAGGAACGCAGACAATCGCCGATGTCGTAATGCGGCAGGCCGGGCTTGACGGTATCCAGATCGATCAGGCCGAGGATGCTGTCGCCACCGGGACGGAATAGAAAATTATTGAGTTTGGGATCGCCGTGGATCACCCGTTCGGACAGCTCGCCGCGCTGCTTGGCCTGTTCCAGCACCGGAATAGTGGCGGCATGGCGCTCGATATAGGCAACGCATTTTCGAAAATCCGCATCGGCGGCCACCCGCAACGGCTGCTGGAGACGCCGCAGATAAGTCTGGTAATAGCTGGGCGTGATATGAAAACCGGGCAAGGTATCGTGCAGTGCATCGCCCGCTAAATCCGCGCACAAGCGGTGAAACCGGGCCAGGGCTTCGCCGACGGCCGCCGCTTCGGCCGGGCGGCTGAGCGTCTCCCGGCTTTCCGACGGACCGAGGTATTCCAGCGCTCGCCAATATTGGCCCCGATCGTCGATCAAAACGTCGGTGCCGTCCGCGCCGGCCAACAAAGCCGGCACCCGCAAGCCGCTCGCCTCGGCGTGCCGCGCGGCGTGCGCCGCCAGCCGCCGCAAATTGTCGATCACCCAATCCGGCCGAGCGAACACCTCGGAGTTCAAGCGTTGCAGTACGAATCGCCCGGTCGCGGTGACCGCCGCGTAGGTGTCGTTGATCAGGCCATTGCCGAGCGGTTCGACGGCCAGCACCGGCTGCCCGCCGGCAAAATGCTCGGCAATGCCGCGCGGACTATTCACCAGCCGTCGAGCTGGCGGCGCAGGTCTTGCAAAGCCTGGCCGCGATGGCTGACGGCATTCTTTTGTTCCGGTGCCAGTTGCGCCGAAGAACTTGCGTATGTCTCGACCCAAAACAACGGGTCGTAGCCAAAGCCGTTGCCGCCGAGTGGTTCGTGCAGAATGCGCCCTTCCCAAACGCCCTGAGCGATGATCGGCGTCGGATCGTCGGCATGGCGCATGAACACCACCACGCAAACGAAGCGGGCCGTGCGCTGTTGGTCGGGCACGCTCCGCAGGGCATCGAGCAGCTTAGCGTTGTTGTCGCTATCCGACGCACCAAGGCCCGCGTAGCGGGCCGACAGCACGCCGGGCGCGCCGGCCAACGCATCGACCACCAGCCCGGAATCGTCGGCGATCGCCGGCAGTCCGCAATGGCGCGCCGCGTTGCGGGCCTTGATGATGGCGTTTTCGACGAAGGTCGAACCGGTTTCCTCCGGCTCGACGACTTGAAATTGCGACTGCGGCAGAATCAAATCGTTTTGCAGTATCGCCTGAATTTCCCGAATCTTGCCGGCGTTTCCGCTGGCCAACACGATAGAGCTCACGCGGCGGCCGGCGTCTTGGCGGCCTGCAACGCCACCGCCTGCTTGTCCAGCAACTGGCGAATGCCGTGTTCGGCCAGTTCCAGCATCGCATTGAGTTCGTCCTTGCGGAATGCGTGGCCCTCGGCGGTGCCCTGGATTTCGATAAAGGCGCCGGCATCATTCATCACCACGTTCATATCGGTTTCGGCCTGACTGTCCTCGGCGTAATCCAGATCCAGAACCGGCACGCCACCGTAGATCCCGACCGAAACCGAGGCCACTTGGCCGTGCAGCGGATTTTTCTTGATCCGCTGGGATTTCAGCATGTGCTCGATGGCGATGGACAAGGCCACGAAGCCGCCGGTAATCGACGCGGTGCGGGTACCGCCGTCGGCCTGCAGCACGTCGCAATCGATGGTGATCGTGTTTTCGCCCAAGGCTTTCAGGTCGATGGCGGCCCGCAACGACCGGCCGATCAGGCGCTGAATTTCCAGCGTGCGCCCGCCTTGCTTGCCGCGGCCGGCCTCGCGCTCCATCCGGCTGTGCGTGGAACGCGGCAGCATGCCGTATTCCGCGGTGACCCAGCCTTCGCCCTTGCCCTTCAGGAAGCGCGGCACGCTATTGTCGACGCTGGCGGTACACAAGACCCGAGTATCCCCGAACTCCACCAACACCGAGCCTTCGGCGTGCTTGGTGTAATTGCAGGTGAAGCGTATTTCTCTGAGTTGCTCGGGGGTACGTCCGCTGGGTCTCATCTCGGTCTGCCTAGTCGTAAAATGGCGGGATTATACCCGCAGCAACCGAAGATTTCTTGCCGCCGCCCGGTCGACCAACGCCAACCGGCCAGCATTCCAGAGCCGAGTCTGTGATAATAGCCGCCTGTCGAATCGCTCAGCGTCCTGTCCCCTTCATGCAACGCATTCATTACCACCATGCCGGCCTGGCCGGATTTTTCGGCCTGTTTTTGTTACTGATGGCCTGGCCGACACTGCTGGCACCGCCTAGCCGTTTTCCGACATCGCTGGTGTTGTTGGTCAGCGCCGGCCCGTTGTTGTTACCGATGCGCGGCTTGTTGAATCGCGACCTGAAAAGCTGCACCTGGATGAGCTACCTCAGCTTGCCGTATTTCGTGCATGGTGTGATCGAAGCCTACGTCGATCCCGCCGTTCGGGCCTACGGATTGGCGGAGGTCGGCTTCAGCCTGTTGTTGTGTTTCGGCGCGGGACTTTACGTGTATAAAGCCGAGAAAATCCGGGGCTAGCCGCGATGCAAGTGCCGCTGCAATTCGAGTTCCAGAGCCATCAAACCTTCGCCAGCTTTTACGCCGGCCGCAACGCGGAAATCGTCGACCAGCTGCAATGCGTGGCGACCCCAAACGGCGAGCAGCAATTGTATATCTGGGGCGATACCGGCAGCGGCAAGAGCCATCTTTTGCAGGCCTGTTGCCAACACGCCAAGGCGCTGGGCGTGGATCCGTTTTACCTGTGCCTGGCCGGCGAGCCGCTACCGCCGCCCGCCGTGCTGGATGGCCTGGAAGACATGGCGCTGGTCTGCCTGGACGATTTGCCGGTTCTAGCCGGGAACGCCGATTGGCAGCAGGCTTTGTTTAATTTCTACAACCGCCACCGCCAAAACGGACACAAACTGGTATTAGCCGCGGATTGCCCGCCCAAATTCCTGCCTTTCGAATTGCTGGATTTGAAAACCCGAATGGGCTGGGGACTGACGTTAAAAATCCAGAGTTTGCGCGACGACCAGTTGATCGCGGCTTTAAATCACAAGGCGCATTTTCTGGGTTTCGACATTCCGGCATCGGTCGGGCGATTTTTACTGGCCCACTATGTCCACGATTTACCCTCGCTTTGGCTGTTATTGGACAAAATCGACCAAGCGACCTTAGCGGCCAAGCGCAAACTGACCGTGCCGTTCCTGAAACAAATTCTGGCGGGTGAGCTATGAGCAACAAAGTATTGGTGGTGGGCAGCGGGGCGATCGGCGGCTTTTACGGCGCGCTGCTGGCCAAGGCCGGCGCCGACGTGACGATGACCTGCCGCACGGATTTCGAGACCGTTAAGCGCCGCGGCTTTCGCGTTGACAGCCGGGAACTGGGCAGTTGGCGGTTTTTCCCGCGGCGCCTCGTGCAACGCGCCTCCGAATACGGCGGCGAGCCGGATTTCCTGCTGCTGTGTACCAAGGTCAAGCCGGGGTTGGACCGCGCGGAATTGATCCGTGACGCGGTCGGGCCGCATACCGCGATCGTCTTCATTCAAAACGGCGTCGACATCGAAGCGGAGCTGCAAGCCGCGTTTCCCGATAACGAACTGATCAGCGGCCTGGCCTTCGTTTGCTGCAACCGGATCGCGCCTGGCGAGATTCAACATCTGGCCTACGGCCGGCTGCTGCTGGGCAATATGCCGGGCGGCGTCTCGGACAAAACCCGCCGGCTGGTGGAGTTGTATCGGACCAGCGGCATCGAAGCCGAGACTTGCGAAGACATCATCGGCGGCCGCTGGCAAAAATGCGTCTGGAACGCGCCGTTCAATCCGCTGTCGGTTTTGTCCGGCGGCTTGGCGCCTCAGACAATCCTGCAGAGCCAGGAAAGCTTGATTCGACGCATCATGCTCGAGGTCGTGGCGATCGCGGAAGCCGCCGGCCATCCGTTGCCGGCCGACATCGTCGAGCGCAATATTGCCATGACCCGCGACATGCCGCCTTACAAAACCAGCATGCTGTTGGATTTCGAAAACGGCCAGAGTATGGAAACCGAGGCGATACTCGGCAACACCGTCCGCGCCGCCGAACGTCTGGGGTTGGACGTACCATGCCTGCAAACCTTATACGCCATGATGCGACTTCAAGAACAACGATTGGCGGCGCGCCCAGCCGGAAAAACCCAATAACTCAATTGGCGTTCCGTTTTTACCGATTTTTCGGTTAGAATGTGAAGATTTTCATTGACCTTGTCTTTGAAGAAGCCGCTCGCTGACTTCCAAGTTGCTTGGAAAGTGGAGTCCGGCCGCATACTTCGCTAGAACAGCAGCTATGTGACCCACTAAAACCGTGGCAATGGTGCTGGGGTTAAAGAATTTTTATGTCCATTTTTAGAGTATAACCATGACTGATCTATCGCTTTATAGAAACATCGGGATCTTCGCTCACGTCGATGCCGGTAAAACCACCACCACCGAGCGGATTTTGAAGCTGACCGGAAAAATCCACAAAATCGGTGAAGTACACGATGGTGCGGCGACCACAGACTTCATGGTGCAAGAGCAAGAACGCGGCATCACCATTCAATCGGCGGCGACCACCTGCATGTGGCCGGGCAGCACCAACCAATTTCCAGCGCATCGCTTCAACATCATCGACACCCCGGGCCACGTCGACTTTACGATCGAAGTGTATCGTTCGCTGAAAGTGTTGGACGGCGGTATCGGCGTATTCTGCGGTTCCGGCGGCGTTGAACCGCAATCCGAAACCAACTGGCGTTATGCGAACGACTCCAAAGTCGCTCGCGTCATCTACGTTAACAAACTGGACCGGCTGGGAGCCAACTTCTATCGCGTCGTCAAGCAAGTCGAAGACGTTCTGGGCGCTAAACCGGTCGTGATGACCTTGCCGATCGGCGAGGAAGAAAACTTCGTCGGCGTGGTCGATTTGCTGACCCGTAAAGCTTGGGTCTGGGATAACTCCGGCGATCCGTTGAAATACGAAATCAAGGACGTGCCGGCCGATATGGTCGAGCAAGTCGAAGAATGGCGCGCCAAATTGATCGACCAAGTCGCCGATCAGGATGACGACATCATGGAAAAATATCTGGAAGGCGAAGAACCGACCATCGAAGAGATCAAACACTGCATCCGCAAAGGCACGATCGCGATGGACTTCTTCCCAACCTTTTGCGGCTCTTCGTTCAAAAACAAAGGCGTGCAATTGGTATTGGACGGCGTCGTCGAATACCTGCCGAATCCGACCGAAGTCAACCCGCAACCGGAAACAGACATCGAAGGCGTACCGACCGGCGAACATGCGATCGTCGATCCCGAGCGTCCTTTCCGCGGTCTGGTTTTCAAAATCATGGACGACCGTTTCGGCGCGCTGAACTTTGTCCGGATTTACTCCGGCAAATTGAAAAAAGGCGACACCGTCTTGAACACCTACACCGGCAAAACCGAACGGGTCGGCCGGATGGTGGAAATGCACGCCGACGACCGTAACGAAATCGAAACCGCGCAGGCCGGCGACATCGTCGCGCTGATCGGTTTGAAGAGCGTACAAACCGGCCACACCTTGTGCGACCCCGACAAGCCGGCCACATTGGAGCCGATGGTATTCCCGGACCCCGTCATCTCGATCGCGATTTCGCCCAAAGACAAAGGCAGCAACGAGAAAATGGGTATCGCGATCGGCAAAATGGTGGCGGAAGACCCGTCATTCCGCGTCGAAACCGACCAGGAATCCGGCGAAACCATTATCAAGGGCATGGGCGAGCTACACTTGGATATTAAAGTGGATATCCTGAAACGGACCCACGGCGTTGACGTTAACGTCGGCAAGCCGCAAGTCGCCTACCGCGAAACCATCACCAAACGGATTGAAGACGAATACGTCCATAAAAAACAATCCGGTGGTTCAGGCCAGTACGCAAAAATCAACTACATCATCGAGCCGGGCGAGCCGGGTAGCGGCTTCCAGTTCGAATCCAGCGTCGTCGGCGGTAACGTACCTCGCGAATACTGGCCTGCGGTCGAAAAAGGCTTCAAAGCCAGCATCGAGAAAGGTGTGTTGGCCGGCTTCCCCTGCTTGGACTTCAAAGTCAACCTGACAGACGGCGCCTTCCACGCGGTTGACTCGTCATCCATCGCCTTTGAAATCGCCGCCCGCGCCGCGTACCGTCAATCGATTCCGAAAGCCGGTCCGCAATTATTGGAGCCGATCATGAAAGTTGACGTATTCACCCCGGAAGCTCACGTCGGCGACGTGATCGGCGACTTGAACCGTCGCCGCGGCATGATCAAATCGCAAGATCCCGGCGTGACCGGCGTGCGCATCAAGGCCGACGTGCCGCTGAGCGATATGTTCGGTTACATCGGCGACCTGCGGACCATGACCTCCGGTCGCGGCCAGTTCTCGATGGAATTCTCGCATTACATCGCCTGCCCGAAAAACGTGGCCGACGAAGTGATCAAGGAAGTCAACGAACGCAACAAAAACAAAGACAAGTAAACAGTGGAGCAGCTCCGAGGCCGCAAGGTCTCGGAGCTGCCTTTTTTGCGATTTGGCCGCCTGTCTTTCAGGAGTCTCTTTAACGATAAAGCTTACGCGATGTACGTTAGCTTAATCCCGCACCCCACTTTGGGAGAACACTATGGCATTTGTAATTACCGAAAACTGCATCAAATGCAAATATACCGATTGCGTCGATGTCTGCCCTGTTGACTGCTTTCACGAAGGCCCCAATTTTCTGGTTATCGATCCCGACGAATGCATCGACTGCACGCTGTGCGAACCGGAATGCCCGGCCGGCGCGATTCACGCCGAGGATGAACTGCCGGAAGGCCAAGAGCACTTCGCGGCATTGAACGCCGAACTGGCCAAATCCTGGCCGCTGATCACCGAAGTCAAGGACGCGATGGCGGACGCCGACGAATGGAACGGCAAGCCGGACAAGTTTAAATTGTTGGAAAAATAATCGCTCTCACAGGCTATCAGGAGCGCCGCAACATCGCCGGCGCTCCTCCTGCTAGAAACTAAGCGAGTCTCTCAAAGTATTAAATCTCGCCCTTCTCGACGACGGGCATAATCCAGTAATGAATACCCGAACCGGCGAATTCGGACTTTAACCGTTCCAGCAGCGCCGAGATCACGATTTTTTCGGAATAAATCTGGAAGCTGGTATTTCTGGGTTCGGCTTCATCATGCTCGCTGGGCAGCTTAACGATTTTGTGACCGGCCGCATCCCCGTTCAAGCGCATGGTTTCAAACTCGTCCAGGCACTCCATCACCGCCGCTTCCATATCGCCGGGCACGACAAACGAAATCGAAAACTGCTGATGCTGCAGCGTGTTGACGAAGTCGTCCTCGCTATTGAAGCGATCCGATGCATTTTTGACGACTTGCAGAAATTTGCCGCGCCGCCGGTCGCCCTTGCGTTTTTCGACAAATTCATTATCGGCGCGCTGATGTTGCCGGGGATCGTTGTACCAACTGCGATGATAATAGGGTCTAACGACCACCATCCGGCCGTTGAAGCGCCGGTTTTTCAAGCCCTTGATGACCCGTTGCACGGTCAGCTCCGAATCCAGCGTCACCAATCCGTGATACTCCATCGTACCGAAGCGACTGTCCTGCAAAGCCAGAATCTGCACGTCCACTATCCGGCCAGGCTTCAGGAAAAAACCGCTTTTCAAAGCCGGACTAATGAATTCAGTGATTTCAGAGTGTCTGGTGTTGGCCGGAATTCTTCTCAGAAATATGTTCATCGGTTCGCTTGCAAAGTGACGGGGTCGGTTTTTTAAACATACGAGGCAACTGTAGCATTCCGCACTGAATTCTGCATACCTCGCGGTCAGATTTTTCCGCGCTCCAACGCCGGCAACAACCAATACTTTAAGCCAGCGCCGGCGAAGTCCGCTTTTAGCTTAGTCAATAACCCGGAAATGTTGGTTTTTTCTATGAAAATTTGGAAACGGACCTTACGCCGATAGCCGCTGACCTGTTCGGCCAGCGACATGCTCCGGTCGTCCGCATCATGAGTATTCGCCGGCATGCAGGAAAAACTTTGCCGCCACGCCAATGCCAACAAAAAGTCCACGAATTGCTCCTCCAGATCGGGAGGGACCTCGACTATTAGCAGATAAGCCTCATGATTCATTCGACAATCTCCTCTCCTCGCCCGTAAGCGCGATACAGAATAGGCAGCAAAATCAACGTCAACAGCGTCGACGACACCAGACCGCCGGTAACCACGATGGCCAACGGCCGCTGCACTTCCGATCCAGGCCCCGAGGCAAACAATAGCGGGATCAAGCCAAACGCCGCAATGCTTGCCGTCATCAACACCGGACGCAACCTGCGGCACGAACCGACAATCACGACTCGCGACAATTCCATGCCGGTCGCGCAGAGCTGGTTAAAGTAGCTGACCATCACGACGCCGTTCAATACCGCGATACCGAGTAGCGCAATAAAGCCGACCGAGGCTGGCACCGACAAATACTCCCCGGACAACCACAGCCCGAACACGCCTCCCACCATCGCCAGCGGAATGTTGGACAACACTAGCAAGGCTTGCCGCACCGAACCGAAGGTCGAAAACAACAATAGGAAGATCAACCCAAGCGCCAACGGGATCACCAAACCAAGTCTGGCGGCGGCACGTTGTTGATTCTCGAATTGGCCGCCGAATTCAACGTGAAACCCGGTCGGTAGCCGGACGCGCTCGGCGACCGTTTTGCGAGCCTCGTCGACGAAACCGACCAGATCGCGCTCTTCGACATTGCAGCGAATCACCACAAAGCGCTGGCCTTTTTCCCGGTCTATCGACACGACGCCTTCCACCGCTTCGATTTTCGCCACCGCCGAAATCGGTACGTGGCTGCCGCTCGGCAGCGTGATTTGCAGATTGTCGAAGTTCGCGGTGTTGCTGGCGCCGCGCAGCAACAGCGGCGTGCGCTTGACGCCTTCCTGCACGATACCAAGCTGCAAACCTTCGATCTGCGCTCTGAGCAGGTTCTCGATCCCTTCCGCATCCAAACCGTAACGGCCGGCCGCCGACCGGTCGATTTTCAATTGCAGAAATTGCATGCCTTCGTTCTTGCGAGTGAACACGTCGCTGGCGCCAGGTATCGTCTTCAATACAGTCTCGATTTCCTCGGCCTTATGATTCAACATATTCAGGTCCCCACCGAACAGTTTAATCGCCACGTCGCCGCGCGTGCCGGTCAACATTTCGGAAACCCGCATTTCGATGGGCTGGGTAAACCCGAACGCAATGCCCGGCGTGTGCGGCATGACCTTGCGGACTTCCTCAATCAGGGCTTCCTTGGTAGGCATCCGCCACTCGGCTTTCGGTTTCAGGATCAAAAAGGTATCGGTGTCGTTAAGGCTCATCGGATCCAAACCCAATTCGTCGGTACCGACCCTGGACACCACATGCGCCACTTCCGGGACATGTTCGAGTATATTTTTCTGCACTCGCACATCCAGCGCCACCGAATCCGCCAATGTAATCGACGGCAACTTTTCGAGTTGCACGATAATGTCGCCTTCGTCCATCGTCGGTATGAAGGTGCTGCCGATCCGGCTGAAAACCAGTATCGTTGCCAGCAACAATCCGCCGGCGACGACAAATACCGTTTTGGCGTTTGTCAGGCACCACGCCAGCACAGGCTGATACAGGGCCAGCAATTTACGCGGCAACCAAGGCTCTTCGTGCGATACATTCTTCAACAAGAAAGAAGCCAACACCGGAACCACCGTCAACGACAACAGCAAGGAACCACTCAATGCGAACACGATGGTCAGCGCGACCGGGCCGAACAATTTGCCTTCCAGCCCTTGCAGCGTCAACAACGGCAAAAATACGATGACGATAATCAGAATACCCGACGTCACCGGCGCGGCAACTTCCCGAGTTGCCCGGTAAATCAGGTGCAGACGCGGCAAACACTCGGCTTTGCGATGGTCGGCGAGTTGGGTGATGATGTTTTCGACGACGACGACGGCACCGTCCACCAGCATGCCGATCGCAATCGCCAAGCCGCCCAGACTCATTAGATTCGCCGACATGCCGAAGGTCTGCATCAGGATAAAGGTAATCAGCGCCGCCATCGGCAACGCCAAGGCCACGGTCACCGCGGCCCGCAAATCGCCTAAAAACACAATCAGCAAAATCACGACCAGGACGATGGCTTCGAGCAGTGCCTTGGATACGGTCTCGACGGCCTTGCCGACCAACACACCCCGGTTGTAGAACACATTGATCCGAACGCCTTCGGGCAAGCTGGGCTGCAATTGCGTCAACTTTTCCTCGAGCAGCGCGATGGTCCGCCTGGCATTGGCGCCGCGCAAGCCCAGCACCACCGCAGTCACCGCTTCGCCGGCCCCATCCTTGCTGACCGCGCCGTAACGGGTTAGAGCGCCTATCCTGACATCGGCGATGTCTTCGACCTTCACCGGCAGACCGTCGCGCTCGGCGACCACGATGGTCGCGATGTCGCGCTCGTCGCGAATCCTGCCTTCCGCCCGGACGATCAGTGCCTCCTCGCCCTCGGTCAAACGCCCGGCGCCGTCGTTGGCATTGTTCTTTTTCAACGCGGAACTGAGTTGTTCGATGTCGATGTGGCGCGCCGCCATCCGAATGTTGTCCGGCACCACTTCGAAGCTGCGGACTTCGCCGCCCAAGGCGTTGACATCCGCCACGCCCTTGACGGTCCGCAAGGCCGGCCGTATCGTCCAATCCAGCAATTCGCGGCGCTGCATCAAACTTAAATCGCCGCCTTCGATCGCGAACATGAACATCTCGCCCAGCGGAGTCGTCATCGGCGCGATGCCGCCCTGAACGCCGGCCGGCAAATTACCCCAAATCCCGTTCAGCCGCTCCGCCACTTGCTGCCGCGCCCAATAAATATCGGTGCCTTCCTCGAAGTCGAGCGTGATGTCGGTGATCGCGTATTTGGCCAGCGAGCGCAGCATGACTTGATGCGGAATCCCCAGCAGCTCGACTTCGACAGGCGCGGTAATCCGGGCTTCGACCTCTTCCGGCGTCATGCCGTTGGCCTTGACGATAATCTTGACCTGGGTCGGCGACACCTCCGGAAACGCGTCGATCGGGATATTACTGAAGGCGTAATAGCCACCGCCGGTCAACAACGCGACAGCGAGCATGACCAACAGGCGCTGGATCAGCGCAAAGCGGATCAAACCCGCCATTATTCGCCGCTCCCTAAGCCCAACCAGTTCGCCTTCAACGCCACCGCGCCCTTAACGGCAATCTGCTCGTTACCGGTCAGCGGACCGGTCACCAAGGCCGCGTCGGCTTGCTTGCCAGCCACGGCCACCTCGGTGACCGCGAATCCCTCGGCATTGCGCACGAATAAATAACTATGGCCTTCATTTTGCGCCAATGCGGTGTTCGGCACCCGAAAACCGGTCTGACCGCCGCCGCGAAGCAGCTTGACGTTAACACTTTGACCGACGCGCAAGTCTTCGGTCTTGCCCTCGAGCACGGCGCGGGCGGCAACGGTTTGGTTGTCGCGGTTGACGCTTTGCCCCAACAAAACGATGCGGGCGACGATGCCGGTATCCTCAACGCCAACGCTGTCCCCGACTTTTACCTGAGCCAATCTTTCCTGCGGAATATTGATTTCCAGCCACAATTGCGAGAGGTCGGCGACCCGGAACAACGGCGTCTGCATATCCAATCGGCTGCCCAACGCGACCAGTCGTTCCAATACAACGCCGTCCAGCGGGGAACGAATCACCAGCTGGTTATTCAAGCGCTTGGTGGTCGCCAGTTGCTTAATCTCGCCAGCCGACATGCCCGCCAGTTCCAGCAATTGTCTGGCTTCGTCGGCCTTGGCCGATTTGCTGCCATGTAGCACTTCGGTTTCTTGGAATCGCCGTTCGGCGATCACACCTTCCCGCAATAACTTTTGGTCGCGGTTTTGTTCGATGTCGGCCAGACTGTGCTCGCTGCCGGCCGTCAAATAAGCCTGTTGCAAGCCAACCAATTCCGGACTGTTCAAAGTCGCCAGCGCTTGCCCCTTGACCACCCGGTCGCCGATATTGACGTGGATCCGGGTAACCAAACCCGCCACGCTGCTGGCGATCAGCGCTTCGCGGTCGGCCGGCACCGCCACGCGCGCCGGCGCATAAAACAACGGAATGTCCGAGCCGGCGGCGAGAGGCGCCACTCGCACATCCAGGTTATCGATTTGCTGTTGGGATATGCGGATCTGAGCCGGCTCCGCGCCCACTCGCCCGCAAAACGCGATGAAAAGACCGCATAAAACCATCGTTCTCACGGCGCGACTCCTACCGCCTGATTATAGAAGGCGATGTTTCGCTCCAACTTGACCTCTTGCAGCTTGGCGTTACGAATCGCCTCCAAGGCTCTGGCTTGAATTTTCAATAAATCCAGCAGATTGATCTCGCCGGCCGAGAAACTGATCTCGGTCATTTTCAGATGGGTTTCGGCGATGTCTTTCAATTCGTTGGCGATCGCCAATTCGGCGCGGGTCACCTCCAGCGCATGCTCGGCTTCGTGCAAATTCTTTTCAAGCTGCCGGTACAAATGTTCGCGTTGGGCCATCGCATTGTTCAATTCCAGATTGGCCTTGGCAATTTCCGGCGCGTTGTAGGCATCGCCGCCGAACAGCATGACGACGTTCACGCCCACGCTTTCCACATTCTGGCCACCTCGGCCGTCGCGTTGGCTTTTGGCGCCTATGCCCAGTTTCGGTTGATTGATCGGGTCGGTGGTGCGTACCCATTCCACCTCGGCGCGGCGCCGCTCGATGATGGCGTTAATCGCTTCCAGCATGGGATGGTCGTTGGCGACCGTGGCGATCTCGCTCTGGCGCTCGCGATAGCTGCTCGGCACCTTGGTTAGCGTGGTCAGGTTGGTGTACGCCTTGCGGCTGTGCATGACTTCGGCTTCCGCCTGCGTCACCAGCGCCCGATTTTGCAAATACTCCCCCTTGGCCAACAGCAAGTCGGCGCGCGGCAAATCGCCGAGCTCGACCCGGCGTTCGACCTTTTTCATCAATTGCTCCGAGATCGACAGCGCGTTTTGCGCCTGCTGCAGGCCGATGTTGGCAATTTCCATATTCCATAAGGCATCTCGCACCAGACGAACCACTTCCAACCTGACCGCGGCCAGCTGTTTTTGCGCGGATGCGCCGGCGCGCTCCGCCACGGTCTGCCCGGCTTCGCGCTGCCCCCATTTCCAGGTGGTGATCTCTACTTGCGCCGAGGCTTCCCGCGACCCCAGATCGTCGGCGACCCGGTCGTCCATGTAGCCCAATTGCAGGGCCGTGGAACCCGCCACCCAACTGTCGCTACGCTCGGTCAGGGCGCCGGCTTCCTGGCTCAGCGCCTCGCTGATCAGGCGATCAGGATATTTTTCCAAGGTTTGTTCGATCAAGCCCGGCAAACTCAGTTGCGGGTCGGTTTCTATCGGATCGAGATGCTCGACGATCAATGGTCCGGCCGGCATTGCTTCAGCCGACGACGGTAACGCGCTGGCCGGCGACTCGGCCCAACACGCGCCAGCTGACAACAACGCGCCGAACAACGCGTTTGGAATATGACGAAATCCGGTCATATTTTTCTCCGAAAATGTAGATATGCAGAAATCCAGAATACCCGATTTGGCTCGGGCGGGCGCCGAAATGCCGAGACGGGCCGAAAATCAGGTCCGTCCGCGGCTCGAGGGTTGACGAATCTAAAGGGGCGGCGCGCGCGAGGAATGCCGACTAATTCCGGGCTGGATGGGTTCCGGAGGGTGATCAAAACGGCGGAATACCGGAATCGCCAACGCGATCGGCAGTTGCCCGAATATTGACCGGTCGAACGCATGGGCTTGATTATCGGCGTAAAATACCGATGAATGCAGATTGATTGCCGAGCCGACTTCGACGACCGCGCTTTGCGCGTGGAACTCATGCGAGATATTCGCTAACACTTTACCGGCGTTGTCGGAACGCCATTGCTCGAATTCATGCAAATGCCAGCCACCGACACCGGCTTCATCGCCGACATGCGCGTGCACCAACGGGGCTACCAATTGCAGCAACACCAAAAGCACCACGAGAAACCGACGCAAGCATGCAACCATTTTGATGTTCAATACTCTGTAGGATGACGGATTCGGGTAAGTTCAGGTTGTTGCCGTATGCATGAACCGGTATTCTACTTGAAAAAGACGATCTTACCCCGACTATCCGTATCGACTTCAACCCACATCAGGCAATCGACACTATGAACCACAAAACGCGTACTTTAGCCGGCTTACTGATCGCCATTGCGTTGGCCTTCGGGGGCATCGACGCTGCCCACGCCAAGCGCATGGGCGGCGGCAAGTCGTTCGGCAGCAAACCCAGTTACAGCGCGCCGTATCAGCGCTCCACGCCCAGCGCGCCGGCCAGCCAACCTATCCGCTCACCCGCTCAACAACAAGCCGCCGCGCAAAATCAGGCTGCCCGGCAAAATTGGGCCGGGCGCGGCGGCCTGATGGGCATGTTGGGCGGATTGGCGCTGGGCGGTTTGCTCGGTTCGATGTTCTTCGGCGGCGCCTTTGAAGGCCTCAACTTTATGGATATCTTGCTATTTGCCGGCATTGCCTTCCTCCTGTATCGGCTGTTTGCCGCGAAATCCGCGCGCCAGCCCGTCGCGGAAGGCGCGCATGCCCGCGAGGCTTACCAAGCCCAAGCGGATACTTCGGACTACCGCCAACCCGCGCAAAACACGGTCGGTTTCAATACCGATTTATTATTCGGCAAAGGCAAGGCGGTCGGCAGCGCCCCAGCGTCGCCCGCGTTCGACGCCGGCAATCTACCGGCCGGTTTCGACGCGAAACTCTTTCTGAACGGCGCGCAAAACGTCTATCGCCATTTGCAAGCGGCCTGGGACCGCCGGGACCTTGCGGAAATCCGCGGGCTGACCACCGACAAAGTGTTCGCCGAGATTCAGGAACAGCTGCGTGCTTCCAGCGAAACCCATCGCACCGAAGTGCTGACGCTGACCGCCGAGTTGCTGGACGTCCGGGAAGTCGGTAGCGAACTTGAAGCCTCGGTTCTGTTCGATGCAACGATCCGCGAAAACGGCGGCGAAGCGAATCCGGTGAAAGAGGCTTGGCATTTCACCAAACCGAAGCACAGTAGCGAGCCGCGCTGGTATCTGGACGGTATCCAACAAATCGAGAATTGAGCATGGCGGCCGACAGTCGCGAGATTCGGCGCCGCTACGACCGGTTGGCCCCCTGGTTCGACAGCCTGGAGAGCGTGCTGGAAGGGCTTTTCTTCCGCCGCTGGCGCAAACGACTTTGGGCCGAAGCCCAAGGTCCGCACATACTCGAAGTGGGCGTCGGCACCGGCAAGAATTTTCCGTTTTACCCGGCCGACGCTCGCGTAACCGCGATAGACTTCAGTCCCAAGATGTTGGCGATTGCCCGACGCAAGCACGAACGCCAGGGCCTGAGCGCGGAACTGGCGCTGATGGACGTGCAGTCCTTGGATTACGCCGATAACTGCTTCGATACCGTGATCGCCAGTTTCGTGTTCTGCTCGGTGCCACTACCGCGCAAGGGCTTGAAGGAGCTTTACCGGGTCTGCAAGCCCGGCGGTCAAGTGCTGCTTTTGGAACACGTGTTGAGCGCGAACCGAGTCATGGCGGCACTGATGCGGCTGGGCAATCCGTTGACGGTCCTACTGTTCGGCGCGAACATCAACCGGGAAACCGTCAAAAACGTCCAATCCTGCCCCTTCCGGCATATTTACGTCGATCCGGCCAGCGGCGACATGATCAAACTGATTCGCGCGGTCAAATAGACCGGCGGCATCCCGGTTTTACGATTTGCCCGCCCCAGTCTAAAATGGCCGAACGCTAATGCAGACGGCTTTGGATTTATGCCACTCTCTCACATCCGGGCGCGAGCGCGCCTCTTACTGCTGTTGGCGGTCGCCGCCAAACCAACTCGCGGCGACGAAGCGCTTTCGGAACTGAAATCGCTGTCTCTCCAGGAATTAAGCGCCAGTACCGTGGCCATCGCCGCCAAGCGCAGCCAGGCGGTCGGCGAAACGCCCACCGCGGTCTTCGTCGTCAATCAGGAAGAAATCCGCCGCTCGGGTTTGCAATCGATCCCGGAGATTCTGCGCCGGGTGCCCGGCCTGGAAGTCGCCCGGGTAGACGGAAATCACTGGGCCATCACCAGCCGAGGTTTCAACGGACTGTACGCCAACAAACTGTTGGTGATGGTGGACGGACGCACCGTCTACGATCCCTTCAACTCCGGCGTGTTCTGGAACGAGCAGGATTATCCGCTCGAGGACATCGACCGTATCGAAGTGATTCGCGGCCCCGCCGCCACCATGTGGGGTTCCAATGCCGTTAACGGCGTCATCAACATTGTCACCCGCTCGGCGCAGGAAACCCAAGGCACGCTGGTCAGCGCCGGCACAAGCCAGGAAGAACCCGGATTCGCCAGTTTCCGCTACGGCGGCAAACTCGACAACGACTTGCATTATCGCGTGTACGGCAAATACAACCACCGCGACCGCTTGCATCTGAACGGCGGCGCCCCGGCTTACGACGCGCTGGACATCGGCAGGGTGGGGTTTCGTAGCGACTGGAACCTGGACGCTCGCCATAACCTGATTGCCCAAGGGGACTATTACAATGGCAATACCGGTCAGACCTTGAGCAATCCGTTGGACGGCATGAACATTTCTCCGGACGCCGGGAAATCTCAGGGCGGCAATCTGTTGCTGCGTTGGCGGCAGGCGCTGGCCGACGACGCTCGCTTGCAAATTCGCGGCTACTTCGACCACGCCACCCGCAACCAGACTTTGCTCGACTATAGCCGCGACACTTTCGACCTGGACATGCAACACGACTTTCCCTGGCAAGACCATCTGTTGACCTGGGGTGCCGGCTACCGTTACGTCGGCGATACGCTCCAACTAGAATCGCCGTTATTGACGATATCCCCAACGCATCGCGACCGGCATTGGTTCAACCTGTTTGCCCAAGATGAGTGGCGCATCCTGGCGGAAGAACTGCGCCTGATTTTGGGCGGCCGGCTCGAACATAACGATTTTAGCGGTTACCAGTTGCAACCCTCCGCCCGCCTGCTTTGGCAGCCGGCTCCCCACCACAGTGCCTGGGCCGGGGTTTCGCGGGCGGTCCGCGTTCCGACGCGCGTCGAACACGACTTGAATACCTTTTTCCCGCTGGGGCCGGGCACGACCGCCAATATTCGCGGCAACCCGAACCTGGCCGCCGAAACGGTCGTCAATTACGAGCTCGGCTACCGTTTCTTTCCCAATTCGGCGTTTAGCGTGGACACCACCTTGTTCTACGGCGACTATAGCCGACTCACCACCACCGAGCCGCTCGATCCCGTCAACGGCAATCGAACAATGACAATCCCGCTGTTGATCGACAATCTGGCATATGGCGAAACCTACGGCTGGGAGTCGGCGGTAAACTGGCGAGCCGCGCAAGCCTGGCGATTGCAAGCCAGCTACAGCCTGTTCGGGATGGCGCTGCACAAACGTCCGCAAAGCCGGGACAGCGCTGCCGAAGCCGCCGAGACCGCCAGCCCCGGCAACCGTTTCAATCTTAGCTCCTACTTGAACCTGCCCCATCAACTGGAATTGGACCTGCACTGGTACTATACCGGCCGCTTGCAAAGCCAAGTCGAGGGCTATCATCGTTTCGACATCCGATTGGGCTGGCAACCCAATTTGCACTTCGAATTAGCGCTCGGCGCGCAGAACTTACTGGACAACCGACACCTGGAATTCTCACCCAGCCCCGATAACGCGTTGATAGCCAGCGAAATCGAGCGCAATTATTATCTGAAAGCCACGGTGCGCTACTAAATGCCGCGACACCCGAACACCAGCGTCGATAAACCCCGGCTTCGTGGCCCCGCCAGAGGCCCCCGGCTCGGCTGGCTGCTGAGTTGGCTGCTTTCCGGTCTCGTTTGCGCCGCCGATCAACATCAATTTAGCGAATACGAACTGAAAGCCGCTTTCTTATACAACTTCGCCTATTTCGCCAGCTGGCCGGAAGGCGACAATCGGGAGGACTTCAAAATTTGCAGCTATTCCGCCTCGCCGGTGACGCCGGTGTTAGCCAAATTGGTTGACGGTGAACGGCTGCACGACCGCCCGTTTCGGCTCATTGTCGATCCGGGCGCCGATCGACTGAGCGAATGCCAGATTTTGTATATTCCATTGCAGCAGGAGCGAATATTGGCCGCCGCGCTGGAACAAATTAAACCGTATCCGGTGCTGACCGTCAGCGACATACCGGATTTCGAGCAACGCGGCGGCATGATTCGACTCGCTAGCGAGGGTCAGCGCATCGTACCGGTGATCCAGCTGCGCAATGTCACGAACGTTAACCTGCGAATCAGCTCCAAGTTGCTGCGCAGCTCCCATTTGGCCGAGTAAACGTCGCCATGCCCAGCGGTACGCCATCCATCAGGCAAAAAATTCTGGCGATGGCACTCGCCACCGCGTTGTTGACCGGGATGCTGTCGTTATCGTTTTTTCTGGTCACCGATTTTCATCAACAGCGGCAAACCTTGCTGGAGCAAAGCAAGTTGTTGTCGCGCATCCTGGCCAGCAATGTCGCCGCCACGCTGGTTTACCGCGATCCGGCCACCGCGACCGAGGTATTAGCCGCGTTGAAGGAGAAATCCGATGTGGTCTCCGCCCGCGTGTTCACGCCCGACCGCCAGATCTTCGCGGAATATCGCAGTCGTTTAAACCAACACGCGGCGTTATTGGCCGAAATCGATCACGAGGATCCGGCGTCTTGGCGCCACGCCGTCGACACGCCGTCCGGCGACGAGACCGGCTACCGCTTTAACGACGATGGTCTGACTGTCGTTGTTCCGATCCGACTGGACAGCCGATTGATCGGTTTCATCGACTTGCATCTGTCGCTGGCGGAAACCTCGAAACATTTCAGACGCACGGTCCACGAAGCGGTATCCGGCTTGGCAATCGCGATACTGTTCTCGGTGCTGCTGGCGCGTTGGCTGGGACGCCGGGTCAGCCGCCCGTTGCTGCGGCTGACCCGCAGTATCGAACAAGTCAGCCGTAACCATAGTTTCAACACCCGCCTGACTGCCGACAGCCGCGACGAAACCGGCGTTTTGATTCGCAGCTTCAACAATATGCTGGACCGACTCGAACAACAGGAACACAACAAGAATGCCCTGATCGTCAAACTGTCGCACGCCAAATGGGAAGCCGAGCGCGCCAACCGCGCCAAATCCGAATTTTTGTCGCGGATGAGCCACGAATTGCGCACGCCGCTGCACGCCATTATCGGTTTCGGCCAATTGTTGGAATCCGACCCCGAACACCCGTTAAGCGCGGAGCAACACGACTCGGTGCGGCATATCCTGAATTCCGGCAACCACTTGCTGGCGCTGATCAGCGAATTATTGGATCTGGCTACCGTGGAAAGCGGCAAACTGAATCTGGCTCCCGGACCGATCGATTGCCGGCCGCTGGTTGAGGAAACCGTCCGACTGGTGTCCCCACAAGTTCATCAGGCCGGACTCCAAATCAGCGTCAGTGGCGGCGAAGCGCTACCGCCGGCGAGCGCCGATCGTTTGCGCTTGAAACAATGCTTGTTGAATTTGCTGTCGAACGCGGTGAAATACAACCGCGCCGACGGCACGATCCGGGTGTCGATCGACCTGGCCGACGGCAGGATCGGCATTGGTATCGAAGATAGCGGCCGCGGCATCACCGCCGAAGACATGCCGCGACTGTTTCAACCCTTCACCCGCTTTCATTTGGAACAGGAAACCATCGAAGGAACCGGTATAGGCCTGTTAATCACCAAACATATGGTGGAGTTGATGGGCGGGGAGCTATCGGTCGCCAGCACGCCCGGCGTGGGCAGCCGCTTCACGATTTTACTGCCGGTCTCGCCCACCGACGCGGGCAAGGCCGAACAAGGGGTTTATACCGGTTACGGGGTGGAACCCGAATCCCGGCAAGACTAGGCCAGGGCAGTCTCCAGCCTCCGTAGCGCGAACCCAAGGGCGGAACCACCGGCGCGCCGGAAGCCGGCGAAGCCGAGGACTATCGCACGGAATTGATCGTGCGCTCCATTTCCTCGCGGCTGAGGTGGCGAACGTCCTTACCCTTGACCATGTAAATCACGTGTTCGCAGACGTTGCAGGCATGATCGCCGATCCGCTCCAGCGCGCGGGCGGTCCAGAGCATATCCAGCGCTCGGGTGATATTGCGCGGATCTTCCATCATTTGCGTGATCAGTTGGCGGGTGATGCTGTTGTATTCGCGATCAACCTTGGCGTCTTGCGCGGTGATCGCGATGACTTCCTCGACATCGTTGCGGGCGTAAGCGTCCAGCGCGCCATTCAACATGCCCTTGACCAGATTCAACAAATGTTCGATTTCGTAATATTTATCCTGGTAATAATCAGTGCCTTCCAGGCGCATCACCATTCGCGCGATCCGGGTGGCTTCGTCGCCGATCCGCTCCAAGTCGGTAATGATCTTGATCGTCGCGATCAACATCCGTAAATCGTAGGCGGCCGGCTGGCGGCGGGCCATGATGTCGGTGCATTCGTGGTCGATTTCCTTTTCCAGCGTATCGACCTGATGATCCTGCAACACCACCTGATCGGCGCTTTCCATGTCGTAACTCATGAAAGCCTTGGTAGCGAGATCGACTTGTTCCTCGACCAAGCCGCCCATCATCATGACCTTGTTGCGCAGTTCCTCCATTTCCTGGTTGAACTGCTGGGAGATGTGTTGTTTGATTTTGCTGTTGTCCATGTTTACCTCCTAGCCGTATCTGCCGGTAATGTAATCTTCGGTTTGTTTTTTAGCCGGGTTGGTAAACAACTCGCTGGTTTCGCCGAACTCGATCAGTTCGCCCATGTACATGAAGGCGGTGTAATCGGACACCCGCGCCGCCTGCTGCATGTTATGGGTGACAATGACGATGGTGTAGTGTTCCTTCAATTCGTTGATCAGTTCCTCGATTTTCAACGTCGAAATCGGGTCCAGCGCCGAGGCCGGCTCGTCGAGCAGAATCACTTCCGGTTCGATCGCGATCGCCCTGGCGATCACCAAACGCTGCTGCTGGCCGCCGGACATACCCAAGGCGTTGTCGTTCAAACGGTTTTTCACCTCGTCCCACAGCGCCGCGCCGCGTAGCGACTTCTCGACCACTTCGTCCAGAACCCGCCGGTCGTTGATGCCCTGGATGCGCAAGCCGTAGGCAACGTTTTCGTAAATCGTCTTCGGAAACGGATTGGGCTTTTGAAACACCATGCCAACCCGGCGGCGCAAGGCCGCGACATTGACCGACTTGTCGTAGATGTCGTCGCCGTCCAGCAGAATTTTGCCGCGAATGCTGACGCCGTCCACCAGATCGTTCATCCGGTTGATGCAACGCAACAAGGTCGATTTACCGCAACCGCTGGGGCCGATGTAAGCCGTGACCTTCTTGCGCGGCATTTCCATGTTGATGCTGTGCAAGGCTTGTTTTTGGCCGTAAAACAGTTCCAAATTCTCGACCTTGATGCAGGTCTCGATCTTGCCGGCATCGGTTCTCTCTTCGCGATTCAGCGCGTTGATGTCAATGCCGTGGGTACGTTTTTGTAGTGTCGTCATGTTATCGGGTCCGAACATCGGGGTATCGATGGCAGTTAGTTTTCGAGGGCGCGGTATTTTTCCCGCAAGTTATTGCGTATCGCGATCGCGGTCATGTTCAAACCGACGATGACCATCACCAGCAACAGCGAGGTCGCGTAAACCAGCGGCCGGGCCGCTTCGACGTTGGGACTTTGAAAACCGACGTCGTAGATATGAAAGCCCAAGTGCATGAACTTGCGGTCCAAATGCAGGTAGGGGAAATTGCCGTCCAGCGGCAGGGTCGGCGCCAGCTTGACGACGCCGACCAGCATTAGCGGCGCCACTTCGCCGGCCGCGCGAGCCACGGCCAGAATCAAACCGGTCATGATGGCAGGGCTGGCCATCGGCAATACCGTGCGCCACAGGGTTTCCGCCTTGGTCGCGCCGAGCGCCAGACTGCCTTCGCGAATGGATTTGGGTATCCGAGACAAGCCTTCCTCGGTGGCGACAATCACGACCGGCAAGGTCATCAGCGCCAACGTCAACGCGGCCCACAGCAGGCCCGGCGTGCCGAACACCGGCGCCGGCGCCGCTTCCGGATAGAACAACCGGTCGATATTGCCTCCGATGATGTAAACAAAAAAGCCCAAGCCGAACACGCCGTAAACGATGGACGGCACCCCAGCCAAATTGTTGACCGCGATGCGGATGATCCGGGTTATGAAACCTTGCTTGGCGTATTCGCGCAAGTAAACCGCCGCGATCACGCCGAATGGAGTCACGACGACCGCCATCAGCAATACCATCAACACGGTACCGAAAATGGCCGGAAATATGCCGCCCTCGGTGTTGGCTTCGCGCGGCTCTTCCTTGATGAAGTCGATAAAGCGCGCAAGGTATTCGACCGATTTGTCGAAGGTGCTCATCGAGTTGGGCCGGGTCAACTTGACGATACGGTGCAAAGGCAGGCTGATTTCGCGACCGCCGGCTTCCGCGACCACCAGCGTCGCACGCTTGATTTCGCGATTAAGCTGGCCGAGTTGCTGCTGAATTTGCTGATACTCCGCCTGATACGCCTGCTTTTGCGCGGCGAAATCGCGCTCGGTGTCGGCGTTCCAGGTCCCTTCCAGTTCCAGCTTGCGTTGCCGCAAACGCAGCCGCTCCAGGTTGTAGTTAATCGCGCCGATGGCCTTGTTCTGCAAATGGTCGATTTGCTCGTGCAAGCCCAGCGCGTCGCTTAACTTTTGTTGCGCCGCCGCCCAACTGTCCGCGCCTTGGGCGACGACATTGCCGTCTTCCTTGACCGCGACCAGCCGGCCGTAAAAATTACCCCATTCGCGCCGTTCGATGCAGACCAGATCGTCCGGATGGGCTTGGCCGGTGATGTATTGCTGTAAGATCCAGCGAAAGTCGCTGCCCAAAATATCCCGGTTGCCGGTCTTGACCAGATGCTGCTCCAGATATTCGGCGTTGTTCAAGACTTCGTGGCCGGCGGCCTTGGCTTGCGCGGCCAGCAGCAAAGCCGTCGCCACCTGCTCGCCGACGATGACGCTGTCCTCGCCTTGCTGATCGCGGTAGTGGTATTCAACGATGTCGGCCGGCCAAAAATGCCCCAGGCCGCGCACCGCAATCAACAATAGCAATCCGATCACCAGAACCAGGTTGATGCTGACCGCGCCGGCGGTGAACCAAATCCACGGCGTGCCGCTTTTGAACCATTCTTTCATCATAATGAACTGTATTTTTGTCTTAGATTCTGCCGAATCATTTCAGCCAGGGTGTTGACCACAAAGGTAAACATGAACAAAACCAAGGCCGCCAAAAACAAAACCCGATAGTGAGTGCTGTTGACCTCCGACTCGGGCATTTCCACGGCGATATTCGCGGATAGGGTCCGCAGGCCCTGGAAGATGCTTAGGTCCATCACTGGGGTGTTGCCGGTCGCCATCAACACAATCATCGTCTCGCCGACCGCCCGGCCGAAACCGATCATGATCGCCGAAAAAATGCCGGGGCTGGCTGTCAGTAAAACCACCTTGGTCAGGGTTTGCCAAGGCGTCGCGCCCAGGGCCAGCGAACCGGTGGTGAGATGCTTGGGTACGCTGAAGATCGCGTCCTCGGCAATCGAAAATATCATCGGAATGACCGCGAATCCCATCGCCAGACCCACGACCAGCGTATTGCGTTGATCGTAAGCGATTCCGAACTCCTCGCGCATCCAGGTGCGCAGATCGCCATTGAAACACAAGGCTTCGATACCGGGACTCAGTTGAAAGGCCAGCCAGGCGGCGAAAACCACGACCGGAATCAATACGATGGCATCCCAGCCGTCCGGAACCTTCTGCCGGTTTTCCTCGGGGATGAATTGCCAAGCGTAGGCAAATAGCATCACCGCGAGCGGCACGATCATCAGCAACGCGAATATTCCGGCCAAATGGGATTCGACGAACGGCGCCAGCCACAAACCGGCCAGGAAGCCCAATATCACGGTCGGCAATGCCCCCATGATTTCGATGCCCGGCTTGACGTACTGGCGAATGCCCGGAGACATAAAGTAGCCGGTATAGATCGCGCCGAACAAAGCCAGCGGAATGCCGACCAACATCGCATAAAACGAAGCCTTCAATGTGCCGAACACCAACGGCGTCAAGCTCATTTTGGGCTCGAAGTCGTTGCTGGCTGACGAAGATTGCCAAATGTAATCCGGCTTGGAATAGCTCTCGTACCAAATCTTGCGCCACAACGATTTCATCGAAATTTCCGGATGTTCGTTGGTCAGCTTCCAGACCTTGACGTTGCCATCGGTGTCCTCGGCCAGCACCGTGTCGGCCTTGGGCGACAGCGACATTGCCATAGGCGCGCCGGGCATTACCGGCTGTTTGACCAGTTCCCGTTCGGCGGTGGAATTGAACACGCCCAGCATGCCGCTGCTGTCAACCACCAGCATGCCGCGCCGGCGCTGCTCCGGATTGATTTTGACGATCGGGCTGTCGGCGAGCTTGAAGCTGCGCAATTTTTGCAAGCTGACGTAATTCTGCTCGTTGCGTACCATCGACCATTGAGCCACGTCGCCCTTGGAATCGCCGACCAGCAGCGAGTTTTCGCCATTCAAAAACTCGACGTCGGTAATTTGCCGGCCGTTCTCGACCAGATTCATTTTGTGTTTGACGGCCAAGGCGGACGATTCGCTCACATCGACCACCGTCAAACTCTGTTTGGAGAGCAGGTAGAGGTTGTGCTGCTCCTTATCCACCAGCATGAATTCGACATCGTCGCCGGGCACGTCCAGCGTGGCATCGCTTCTATCCAGCGTCACTTCGTCGTCGAACATCGATTCCTTTTTGCTGAACCGAACCAGAATCACCCGATTGTCGGCGGTTTTGGCAACCACCAGGCTTTGCTGGTCGCCGACCGCCAGCGTCAATTGCAGCAAGGGCTGGCCCCGGCTGTCTATCGCCAACGGCTGCTCGCCGAGCGGAAAGCCGATATTCGGCGTCACCACCCGCTTGCCGTCGGGGTAACTTAATTTGTATTCGTGCTTCATGATCAACGCCCGACCGTCGGACAGACCGTAGCCGACGACGCCGCTATCCGGGCTGCCGTGGCTAAAGCCGGCAACCTTGCCGGCCTCGGCGCCAAGCAATTCCTGGGTTTTCACCGCCTGTCCGTCCGCGACCCGAAAAAACACCGCATTGCCGCTATCGGTAAAGCGCACGGCCAATTCGTTTTGTTCTTCGGCGGCCAGAAAGCGGGTCTTGCCCAAAGCCGATTCCGGCACCGGGTAAGCGCCGGCCGGCTGTAGCGTCGCCGGCAACAGCAACGGAAACACCACATATAACAAATAGAAGAAAATCAGGACGACGGCGACAATGATGCTCAGGCCACCCGCCACCACGCCGCGCGCGACGATCTTGTCTTTTAACAGCCGCCAACGCTGATGACGTTCGCTCGAGGCGCTCTGCAGCAGCGTAGGTTTCGCCGGAATCGATTGGACTTCAGTCATAACAAGGCACGTGTAGTTAACTTGGGTTGCGCCGCTGGGAAAAGACCCGGCGCCAACAAAAAAGCCGATAACCTTTAGGGATTATCGGCTTGAGCATTATACAAGATCAACGCCCGTCGAAAGGGGGAGCGGGATGAGCATCGATACGAGTCGCCATTCCCTGGTTGCGTCCTTGCAACGAAATCCATGTATCAACCATCCCTGAAATAGGCTTACCGTACCAAGGACAGCGCTTTTTCGACCGCTTTGGCCGGCAGCGGAATGTAGCCGTCCTTGATCACGACTTGCTGGCCGGCTTTGGACAGCACCATCTTGATGAATTCTTGCTCCAGCGGCGCCAGGGGCTCGTTCGGTTTTTTGTTGACGTAAACGTACAGGAAGCGCGACAACGGATAGGCACCGGAAGTGGCGTTTTCCGGAGACGCTTCGACGAAGGCCTCGCCGTCCTTGCGGGCCAGCGGCACCGCTTTCACGCCGGACGTCGAGTAGCCGATGCCGGAGTAACCGATACCGTTGTTCGATGTAGTCACCGATTGCACCACCGAAGCCGAACCGGGCTGTTCGTTGACGTTACTTTTGAAATCGCCCTTGCACAGAGCTTCGTCTTTAAAGAAGCCGTAGGTGCCGGAAACCGAGTTGCGGCCGTACAACTGGATCGGTTTGCTGGCCCAGCCGCCGGTCAGGCCGGCTTGCCCCCAGTTGCCGATGTCGTTCGCGTAGCCGCATTTGCGGGTGGACGACATGATGGCGTCGACTTGCGGGATGCTCAAACCCTTGATCGGATTGTCCTTGTTGACGAATACCGCCAGCGCGTCGATCGCGACCGGGATAGCGGTCGGCTTATAACCGTATTTGCTTTCGAAATCGTCGATTTCATTGTCCTTCATCTTCCGGCTCATCGGCCCCAGGTTGGCGGTACCCTCGGTCAAGGCCGGCGGCGCGGTGGAAGAGCCGGCCGCTTGAATTTGAATATTGACGTTAGGGTAAATCTTGCCGAATTCTTCCGCCCACAGCGTCATCAGGTTGGCCAGGGTATCGGAGCCGACGCTGGAAATATTGCCGGAAACGCCGCTGGCCGGCGCATATTCGGGCAGAGCGGGATCCAGCGTCGCCGGAGCGGCCGCCGCGATGCCGCCGAACGTAGCCGATACGAACCCGAACCCTAATGCCAGTGACTTCAGCGTGAAAGTGTTTTTCATAAATGATCTCGAAAAGGTTTAAAACTTAGAAACAGTTTGCCAAGCAAGCGTGACAATAGTATGAAGCGAATATGACAGTTTTGTGACAAATCCCGGCGAATTGTATGCCTAGTCGGCCAGCGGCGCCATTGACTCCGATCGCCGGCCACTCGGCGCGGCGCGGCTTAGCGTCAAAAACCGGTAGCGAAAATCGACCGTGGGATCGTTGTCGATGGCCTCGGATTCGACCTCGCGCCAAGCCTCGGCATCGATTTCCGGAAAAAACGTATCGCCGACGAAATCCTGGTCTATGCAGGTCAAATACAAACAGTCGGCCCGGTCCAACAAGGCCCGGTAAAGCTCGGCACCGCCAATCACGAAGACTTCTTCGTGGCCTTGGCAATGCGCCAGTGCCGCGTCGATGTCGGCAAACACCTGGCAACCCTCGGCCTCGTAACCGATCGCGCGACTAACCACCAGATTTTCCCGGCCCGGCAGCGGCCGGCCGATCGCCTGATGGGTTTTGCGCCCCATTAAAACCGGCTTGCCCAGCGTGATGCGCTTGAAGCGCCGCAAATCGGCCGACAAATGCCAGGGCATCCGGCCGTCCAAACCGATCGCCCGATTGGATGACATCGCGACAATCAACGATATTTTCATGGAGTAGTTTAAGATGCCTAGCCTTGTTCAAAGCGAAGATGATACTAGACATCAACCGATGAAGAAAAACATACTGGTGATATTTACCGGCGGCACGATAGGCTCGAATGCCGTAGCAGGCACGATAGACACCTCTGCCGACGCCGGCTTCGAATTGCTGAACCGCTACCGGCAAAGCTACCCTGACATTGCCGAAACCGTGGCCTTCTCCAGCCTGCAGCCGCTCGGCATACTCTCGGAAAATCTGCATCCCAGCCATTGGCAATCGATGATCGCCGCGATAGAAGGCCTGGATCTAGCGAGTTTCGCCGGCGTCATCGTTACCCACGGCACCGATACCCTGGCGTTTTCCGCCGCGGCACTGGCGCTGTACTTCAACCGCTTGCCGATTCCGTTGCTGCTGGTCTCGAGCGATCGGCCGCTTGCCGATCCGCTGGCGAACGGGCTGGACAACTTCGGCTGCGCGGTTTCCTACATCCGCGACATCGGCGCGGCCGGCGTGTTTGCCGCGTACCGAAATCCAGGCGGCGCGATGCACTTGCACCTGGGCAGTCGCCTGGCCTCCTGTTTGCCGCTGGGCAGCGATTTCGTCAGCGCGCGGTCCCGGCCGTACGCGACCTACTCGGCCGACGGTTTCGAATGCCATCATTCCTTACCGGCGCGTCGGCAATTCGACCTAAAACCCGAGTTCTCGAAAAAATTGCTGTTGATCCGACCCTATCCGGGTTTGGACTACCGCGACCTCCGCCTGGAAGGCTGCGATGCG
>NZ_JBYMAP010000019.1:0-28698 GCF_057766305.1 Methylomonas sp. BG-2
TCGGCGATCGAAAACAAAAATTCGTCGGTGTCGAAGCGAAGTTCGGCGGCCCCGACATCCCAGACGGTTTGGCTGGCCAGTGCCGTATCGGCCAGGCCGAACCCGGCCATCGCCGCCAATCCCAGACATAGCTTGATGGTACGCTGCATGATGATTCCTCCCCAAGAATAAAAAAACGGCGACCGCGGCGAAATGCCCGGCCGGTGGCGGCAAGCGCCGCGATACCCTTATAGATCGAGGGGTAGTTTGCAAACTAAGCGGCAAAAGACGCGCTGCCACGATAGACCGATAGCGGGTCGCTGTAAACCCTGTTTTTTCCTTTTTGATGCGATTGGCGATCGCGCCGTCGAAGTCAGCGCGCCGCCGCCTGCTCGAAATCGACCCGGCTATGGCCGAGCACGGTACCGGTCGCGAAAGCCAGATCGACCAGCGCCACCTGGTAGTCGCCGACCGCCCTGACCTCGCGCAATTGCGCCTCGCCGAGCCGGGTCAGGGTTTCCAATACTTCGGTCATCGTACGCAAGCCTTCGCGAAACTGTTTCAATTCGGCGTCGTAATTCAAGCCGGCCAACAACACATTTTGGCGCGCGGCCAAGATGCGCCGCCAGTTCTGGCCCAGCACGTCCAGCGCGTCGTAAATCTCCCGGCGCACGCTGAGTTCGCGCAGTTGTTTGCTGGTCAAGCGTTGCAAGCGTTCCTGCACCGCCTTGTCCAGTCGGGCGCGGCGCAATTCGTTGCTCAACGGAATTTCCATCCGCAAGCCGACCGACCAGTCGGAATAGCGGCCGCTCAGGGTTTGATCGAACGCACCGCTGATCGAACCGGTATCGCGGCCAAGGCCGCCGTATTGGTAATCCAGCATGAACATCGGCAGGGTCTGGTTTTCCAGGTAATCGATTTTGGTGGCGTCGGCGGCCAGCTTCAATTCCAGTTCCAGCAATTCCAGCCGCCCGTCCAAGGCCCGCGCCGCCAACTGTTCACGATCGAAGCTGAATTCCAATAAGGTCGGCTCGGTTTCCGGAATCAACACAGTTGGCGAATCCAGATCGAGATTGGCGTCGTTCAGCAATAGCTTGAGCTGGCGCTGCCGGGTTTTCAGCGTGGTTTCGGCGACGATCAGCGTTTCCAGCCGCTCGGCGACGCCGATCTCGGCCCGATTGATTTCGACGGCGGCGGTCAAGCCCTCGCCGACCCGCTTTTTGACCATCGCCAGATTGCCGGCGGCATTTTCGTATTGCTGGCGGCGCACGTCCAACTCGCCCCAGGCAACGTACAGACTCCAATAGGCCCGCTCGACCGCCGCCAATACCCGAATCGCTTGCAAGCGGGTTTTCACATCGACCGCCTGTTGTTCGTAGCGGGCGATGCGAATGCCGGCCACGTTGTTGGCGATGCCAGCATCTCGCAGCAGCGGCTGGCTGATCGAAAAGCGCAGCGCGTTGCGGTATTGGTCGGAGGCCACGCCCCGATATTGCTTCTTGGCGTCGAACGGCGCGCTGAGGGTGACCTTGGCGCCGGTCCGCAACGGAATCACCACGCCGGCCTCCAGTTCCAGGCCTTCGGTGCGTTGGGCGATCGCGGTCAATTTATCGGTTTCGTTTTTCAGCGGCGAATCGGCGTCGCTGGGGGTAAAGGTCACGACATCCAGATTTTCGGCCGGGGTGTTCTTCTGGCCGTACTTGGCCTTGGCGAAGATCAAATCGTCGAATTTGGCCTGCTCCTCGCTGACCGCCAATTGCGCCAACTTGGGGTCGATTTGGGCGATTTTCAGATCCAGATTGTTTTCCAGCGCCAAACCGCGCACCGCCGCGATCGACAGGCGCCGGCTGGCGTCCGGCTCGGCGGCGGGACGGTCGGGCCGGGGCTGGGCCGGTTTGGCCGGCGCTTTCGGCAGATTGGTGATCAGCCGTTCCTTGAATTGCGGCAAGGCCTGCTCGACGGTTTGCGGCGGCGCGGCGGACAGCGCCGGCAAGTTCAATCCTTGATCGGATTGCAACCGATCCTCGACCCGTTTTGTCAGTTGGCGGTCCGGACTGGTATCGAAATAACCGGAACAGCCGCCGAGTGCAAGCAGCAATGCCAGACTCCGCGCCACCGGATTGACCGCCGAGAACAACGGATAACGATAAGGTCGCCTGATCATTTCAGCTTCTGCCTGACCAGATCGTTGACCGGCGCCTCGACGGTCAATTGCGGCGGAAACGCATTCAGCTGGCGCCACAACTCGTAGGCCATCGTCACCCGATTCAACAGTATCCAACCCTTGACTCGCACGCCTTGGCGCAGAAAACGCTCGCTGGGCCATTCGCGGTCGGCCGGGTCCGGTATCACCAGAACCCGGAATTTGCCCTTGCCGTCGTCGCTGGCGTCGACGAACGCGACGTTGCCGCCGAAGGTACCGACCGCCACTTCAGGCCAACCGGCAAATTGCAAGGCCGGCCAACCTTCGAATTGCAGGCGGGCGTGGCGGCCGGGCGTGATCAACGCGGCGTCGTTGCCGTCCACCCACAATTCGACGGCCTTGACGTCGCGGTCCGGCACCAGCGCCAACAGCGGATCGCCCTGGCGCACCAAGTCGCTTTGCGGATTGGCCAGCAGGCGCAACACGCTGCCGTCGCGCGGCGCGGTAATCGATTGCGATTGTTGGCGGGACAAATCGACTTCGGCCTTCAACAGGCTGGCGCGACCGTCCTCGAGTTCGCTTTGGGTTTTGTTGGCCGCCGCGCTGGCCGAATCGATACGGGCCTGGGCATCGGCGCGAATCCGACCGATCTCGGCTTCGGCGGCGCGCTGCTCGGCCAGCGCGCCTTCCAGGCTGGCTTGGGCGCTGTTCAGGCCGCGTCCGGCCACGACACCGTCGCGCTCGGCCAGTTCGAATTCGCGTTGCGACACCAGACCGTCGCCGAGCAAGCGTTGCAAACGCTCGCGCTGCAAACTGGCCGCGTCCAGCGTGGCGCGGGCCGAAGCGATGGCCTCGGCGGCGGCGCGGGCGCGCTGCTTGGCCACATCCAGCCGATACTGAGCGGTCGCCACCTGTAAGTCGCGGGTGGCTTGCAGATTGTCGAGCTGTAGCCGATAGGCGCGTAACTCGTCTTGCTTGGCGGCCAGTTTGGCGGCGGCCGCGTCGCGCTGGCTGGTCAGCCGCTCCAACAGTTGCGGATCGACATCGGCGATTTCCAGCAACACCTCGCCGGCCTTGACCTTGGCGCCTTCCTTGACATGCCAGGCGACGATCCGGCCGCCGACCGGCGCTTCGACGGTTTGTTGGCGCTCCAGTGGCGCGAAGGCCGAGACCCGGCCGCTGGCGTTGATGTTTTGCTGCCAAGGCGTCACCAACAACGCCGGCGGCGTCAGCACAAACAGCCAGACGCACGCCCGCGCCCAACGTCCGACGCTCCTCGGCGTATGCGCGGCCGCCAAGGCCGACAGCCGGTTATGCCATTCGTCCATTGTCCTCTCCTGCCCATTCGATCACCCGCGTCAGACCGCGCGCCACCGCCGGCACGCCGGTCGTCACGATCAAAGTCCACGGCGCAGCGTCGGCGCACAACGCGGCCAGCACCGCATCGCGCCATTCCTGGCTCATGTCGTCGAGCAAGCCGTCCACGATCAAAATGCCGGGCCGGCCGACCATCGCCCGGGCCAACAAGACCAAATGGCCTTGCGCGGCCGACAGCGGCGCGCCGCCCACCGTCAACTCGGTAGCCAGCGCGTCAACCGCCGCGTCGTAACCAAAACGGGTCCAACCCAAGCGCTCCAGAACCTGCCGGACCGCCTCGGCGTCGATGTCCGACCGGCCCAGCCGCACGTTTTCGAATAAGGTGTCCGCCACCCATTCCGGCCGCCCCACCAGCGCCAGCCGACCGCGCAAGGCCTCCAAGCGCAGCCGGCCCAATTCGACGCCGCCGATTTCGATATGGCCTGTGCCGGCCGGCCGCAAGCCGCACAGCAGTTCCGCCAAGGTGGTCTTGCCGGCGGCATGTCCGGCCAACAGCGCGACTTTTTCGCCGGCACCGATCGCGAAGCTCAAGTCGTTGAAAACCGGCCGGCGCTGGCCGTAGGCGAAGCCGAGCCCGGCCACATCCACCGCCAACGGGCCGGCCGCCGGCAAGGTTTCGCCGTCGCCGCGCTCCAGCGGCAAATCCAGCAAATGGCCGATCTTATCGGTCCCCGCCATCAGATCGTAAAAGCCTTCCAGATGCTTGCCGAACTTGATCAACGAGATCAAGGCCGACGACACGATCAATTCGGCGGCCACCAACTGGCCCAAGGTCAGATGGCCGTCGATGACCAAATAGCCGCCCAGCGCCAATAAACCGGTACTGGCGGCGGCGTACAAGACCAACGAGCCGATGATTTGGCGCAACAGCACTCGAAAATGGCCGCGTTTGGCGTCCAGATAGTTCAGCGACAACGCGTCGGTCCGTTTGATCGCCCAGCGCGGCCCGCCGGCGAATTTGAAAATCTGCTGATTGGCGGCGACGGTTTCCAGCCAGGCCACCAAGGCGTACTTGGCGATGGATTCGTCAATCGCGGTGCTCACGCCGCCCCGCCCCAACACGAACACGATCACGCCGATCAAAATCAGCAATACCACGTCGAAGGCCAACAAAAACGGATGATAAAACGCCAGCATCAGCAAGCCCACGCCGGTTTGCACCACGGTGCTCAAGCCGTCCAGCAACAAGGCCGAACCGGCCTTTTGCAAGGTCAGCACGTCGAAAAAGCGGTTCACCAATTCGGCGCCGTGGTGGGCATCGCCGGCCTCGCGCCGCACGCGCGGCAAGCGATGGGCCAAATCGCTGGCCAAGCGCACGAACACCCGGCGTTGGACGATTTCGACCAGATAGGCTTCCAGCACATGTACCGCGCCGGCGAAAGCCAGAAAGAAAAACAGAATGACCGCCAACACCAGCAGGGGTTGGCCCATGCCGCCCATCGCCACGGTGTTGACCAACGCTTGCACGGCGACCGGCGACGCCAGCGCCAGCAAGCCCGAACCCAGGGCCAGCCCCAACACCAGCCACAGATCGGGCAAATCCGCGCGCAGCAACTCCACCAAGCGCCGCCATGGTGGCAGATGGCCGTGGCCGTCGGGACTCACCGCATTGGCCAACGGCGCCTTGGCTTGCACCAGCAACCACTCGGCCGGCCGCTCGGCGTTCAGGCCCAACAAGGCGGCAACTTCGGCCGGCTCGATCAAGCGCTCTTCGACGGCGTCGCCGTGGATCAACGCGGCCCGCACCGAACCGGAGCGAAAGCCGTACAACACCAGCCAGCCGCCGCGCTCGGCCAATTCGATCAGCAGCGGGGTTTGCGGCGCCGAGGTTTCGGCGGCGGCGCTCGGCGTCAGCACCGCCGGCTCGAGGCGCAGGCCCAAGCGATAAGCGAGTTCGGTCAAATCCGCCGGCGCGTCCCGAACCGGCCCGGTTTCCGGTAACGCCAACAGTCGGCTGAGATATCCCTGTAAAGTCCGCATGGTTTCACGAATCCCGATGGATTGACGAATCGGCCGGCATCGGCCGCGTTAAAAGTGGTGGTATCGCCATCGCACTTCAAATTTTGGTTTTTTGACACCCTCCCTCCATCCCGACCGGGGAGTGTCGTAAAAGTCAAAACAGAACCCTGTCCTCGCGGGACTGGGCAGGGTGAGGGGATAAAAAATCAATGCGTTCCCGTGCAATTTCCCCCTCACCCCACCCCCTCTCCCGCAAGGAGAGGGGCTTTTACGACACTCCATCCAGGAAGGCGAGAGGCGGACTTGCCGAAATTTGAAGCGCGTAAGGCATGGTACCGCTATCTATCGAAAATCCAGATCGCGCCGCTCAAGTAAACATCAACAGCGTGGAGCCGAGCGCGCCGAACACCAAGGCCGAACGCGCCAAGGCCGGCCAGTAGGCCCGCCCCGCCGAGTAGGCCCGCCAGCGCGCCGTCCAATCGCGCCACCAAAGCAATCCCGCCCGATACGCGGCCCGGCCGGCCCGCCACGATCCGACGCCGATCGCGAGTACGCCCAGCCAAAATACCGTGATTTCGGCCTGGCGCGGCGACAAATCGAAGGCCGACTCCAGCCAGTGTTCCAACAGCCATTCGACGATTTCTATCGTCACGTGCAAGGCGTGGCCTATCATCGGCAACAGGGTATCGCCGAAACCGAGCAAAATTAGCGCGCCGGCGCCCCAAGCCAAACGCCGGCCGCCGTAGCGGCGTTTGGCGGCCGCATAGGCGTTGGCACAGGCGCCGATAGACCCGTTCACGATTTCGTTAATCATGATCCCTCCCAAACGACGGTTGCGGCGCCGGCCTGCCGCCGCGAAATTAGCCGGTGTTGCGCATGCCGGCGGCGATCGCGTTGATCGTGCGCAACAGCGGATTCAGCCAAGGGCTGTCGCCGGCGCCGGCATCGTCTTCCCGCACCTTGCGCAACAGGCAGACTTGCAAAAAATTCAGCGGGCCCAGGTAGGCGTCGCGGCGGCGCAGCGAATCGGCCAAGCCGGGATTGTCGGCCAACAGCCGCTCGATTTGCGCCACATCCAGCACCCAGTCCACGCAACGCTGGTACTCGCCGGCGATCAAAGCGTACACGCGTTTGCCGGTTTCCGGGTCCACGCACAAGCCGGCGTATTCCCGCGCCAGTTCCATGTCCGACTTGCTCAAGGCCATCTGGGCGTTGCTGAGCAGATTGCGGAAAAACGGCCAGTCGCGGTACATGGCCCGCAGTTGCTCCAACCGCTCGCTACGACCGGCGCACCAGGTCGAAACGCTGAGGCCGATGCCGTACCAGGCCGGGAAGGTTTGCCGCGACTGCGCCCAGGCAAATACCCAACCGATGGCCCGCACCGATTCCTTGGAGCGGTCCTGTTTCTTGCGGTGCGACGGCCGCGAACCGATGTTCAAGCGGCCGATTTCGCCGACCGGCGTCGATTCGTAGAAATAATCCAGAAAACCCGGCGTACGCTCGGTCAAATCCCGGTAGCTTTGTTCGCCGATCCGCGCCAATTCGTCCATCACCGCCAGATTTTCCGGGTTATCCGGCGCGACCGGCTGCACCAGGCTGGCGCTGGCCTTCAACAGCCCGGTCACGCCCATCGTCAGCTCGTAGATCGCGGTTTCCATGTTGTTGTAGCGATAGAACAGCACTTCGCCCTGCTCGGTAAATTTGATCTGGCCGCGCACCGTATCGGCCGGCTGCGCCAAAATCGCTTCGTGGGTCGGACCGCCGCCGCGCCCGACCGTGCCGCCGCGGCCGTGAAACAAACGGCAGCGGATGCCGCGCCGGTCGCAAATATCGACGATGCGGCGCTGGGCCCGGTACAAGCCCCAGGCCGAGGCCAGAATGCCGCCGTCCTTGCAGGAGTCGGAATAACCCAGCATGATTTCCTGGCGGCGGCCGGAGGCCTTCAGCAAGGTCAGATAGGTCGGCGAATCGAACAAGTCGTTCAACACTTCCTCGATCCGGTTCAAGTCGTCAATCGTCTCGAACAGCGGGCTGACCCCGATGTTGCAATACCAGTGGCCGCGAATCCGGCCGACCAAACCGCACTGGGCGGCCAGCAACATCACTTCCAAGACGTGGCTGGCGTGGTGCGTCATCGAAATCACGTATTCGCCAAAGCAGTCCGGACCGATTTCGCGCCGGCTGCTGGCCATCACCTCGAACAAGGCCAGGGTTTCGCGGGTCGCCGACGGCAGCGCGCCCGCGTCGAACATCAAGCCGCCCGGCGCGGCGATTGCCTCGCCGAGCAGTTGCAGACGCTCTTGCTCGCTCATCGCCCGGTAATCGACGCCCAAGGCCGCGCCGAGAATATCGGCGACCGCCTCGCTGTGCCGAGTCGATTCCTGGCGCACATCCAGATGCATCAAATGAAAGCCGAAGGTATCGGCGAGGCGGATCAAGTCATGCAATTCCAGTTCTGCGATATTGGCGTCACCATGGTTGCGCAGCGATCGGTCGATCACGCGCAGATCGCGCAGAAATTCGCCGACGCTGGGATAAGCATGGCAGTCGGCCGCTTCCGTGTCGCCGCGCAAGCGCCGGGCAATGCGCTCCAGACCCTGTTCTAGCCGGTATTTGACGATAGTCAATTTGTGGCGATAGGGTTCTTGCAGATAAGGCCGCGCCAATTCGGCGACCGCCGGCCCCAATGCGGTGCGGTCGGCCTCCAGGCTGGCGCTGAATTCGCCGGTCAGTTCGCACAAGCCGTAGGAATGCGACAACTGGCCGCGCAACGCATCGATACGCCGCGCGTACTCCATCAGGATCGCTTGCGCTTGCAGCCGCAACGCCAACACCGTGGTTTCCGGAGTGACGTTGGGATTGCCGTCGCGGTCGCCGCCGATCCACGACCCGAATTTCAGGAAACTGGGAACCCGCGCGCTGGCGGCGGCCTCGGCGCCGTAAACGTCCGCCATCGATTCCTCGAAGTTGCGGTAAACCTTGATGGTCGCCTCGAACAGCGACAGCGGAAAATAAAACAGGCCGGTATCGATTTCGTCGACCACGCCGGGCTTGCGGCCGCGCACTTCATCGGTGCGCAACAGTAGCTGAATTTGCGCCTGCAAGCGCTCCAATGCCGCCTTGCGGGCCGGGCCCTGCCGGCTGCCGTCGATCTGCTCGTGGGTCAAAAACAGATTGCGCAGCGCGCCCTTGACGGTACGGCGCTTGGCCTCGGTCGGATGGGCGGTCATCACCGGCAGGTACAACAAGTCCGCCAGCAGGGTTTGCACTTGTTCGGCGCCGATGCCGGATTCCTTGAAGGTGCATAAGGTGTCGTGGAACGAGCCCGGCCAGAAATGCCCGGTCTGGCGCTGGCGGCGCTGACCCAGCGAATGCGACTCCTCGGCGATGCTCAACAGGCTGAAATATTGGTTGAACACCCTGACCACCTGGCCGATTTGGTCGGCGTCCAATCGCTCGACGACATCCTGCAAGGGCTTGCGCCGGGCCGGCGTGTTGTCGCGCATCAGCGCGGCAAAGCGGCGCTGCAATTGCGCGACGGATTCCTCCACATCGCGTTGGCCCTGGTGTTTCAAGACTCTGGTCAGCATCGAACTCAGCAAACGAATCGAGCGGCGCAGTGGTTTGTCGTCGGTATATTTAGTCACTTAAGTCTCCATCATGGTCAGCGGTTACCGCATCAGTCAGCAAAAAGCGGGCCGGCCACTTTGCGAATAGCGTAACGCCTGTCATTGGCATTGTTAAATAGAAAGATTAGAATGAATTCATCGAAAATTTCTATGTTAATGCCATGCAGGAACGCATCAATTACCAACACTTGTATTATTTTTGGCACGTGGCCCGGGAGGCCAGCATCACCCGCGCCTGCGAAAAACTACATCTGGCTCAGCCGACCGTCAGCGGCCAGCTGGCGGTGTTCGAACAAGCCATCGGCGATAAGTTGTTCTACAAAAGCGGCCGCAAATTGCTGCTGACCGATACCGGCCGGCTGGTGTTTCACTACGCGGACGAGATTTTTACGCTGGGCCGGGAGCTGACCAACACCTTGAAGGGCCTGCCGACCGGGCGAGCCTGGCGCTTGACGGTCGGCGTCTCCGACGCCTTGCCCAAATTGGCGGTGTACCGGCTGATCGAACCGGTTTTCCGCTTGCCGGAGCCGGTCCAGATTCATTGCTACGAAGACAAGGCCGACCGGTTGCTGGCCGAAATTGCCGTGCAAGGCCTGGATTTGGTACTGTCGGACACGCCGCTGACCCCGGCCAGCGGCGCCAAGGCCTTCAACCACTTGCTCGGCGAATGCGATGTCAGCGTGTTCGGCAGTCCCGGCTTGGCGGCGACTTATCGCGACCGCTTTCCGCGTTCGCTGACCGGCGCGCCGTTCTTGCTGCCGACCGGCAATACCGCGCTGCGGCGCTCGCTGGACTCATGGTTCGACGCCAACGGCATTAGTCCCAACATTCAGGCTGAAATCGAAGACAGCGCGCTGCTGAAGACTTTCGGCGCCGGCGGTGCCGGCCTGTTCGTCGCGCCGAGCGCGGTGGCCGGCGAAATTTGCCGGCAATACGGCGTCGAAGCGTTGGGCCGGATCGAAACGGTGCTGGAACGTTTTTACGCGATCACGCTGCGCCGCAAGCAACAACACCCGGCCGTCACCGCGATCCTCGACCACGCCAGGGACGGCTGGCTGTGACGGCGGCTTATTCGGCATCCCGGTAATGTTCGGCTATCGCCTCGAAACGGCCGGCCAACGCGGTCATCGCATCGGTGACGTCCGGATCGAACTGGCTGCCGCGCCCCTCCCAAATCAGCTTGACCGATTCGGCGTGGCTGAAGGCCGGCTTGTAAACCCGCCTGGTGGTTAGCGCATCGTAAACGTCGGCGACCGACATCAACCGGGCGCTGATCGGAATGCTATCGCCGCGCAAACCGCGCGGATAGCCATTGCCGTCCCAACGTTCATGATGGCAATAGGCAATATCCGCCGCGCATTCCAGGAAGGTCCCCTCGCCGTCGCCGAATTCTCGGGCGGCCGATACGATCGCGTCGCGGCCGGCCTCGCAATGGCGTTTCATGATCACCCATTCGGCATCGGTCAATTTGCCGGGTTTAAGCAACACCGCGTCCGGAATCGCCACCTTGCCGATGTCGTGCAGCGGCGCGGTTTTGTACATCAACTCGATGGTTTCGTCGTTCAAATAGGCTCGAAAGCGCGGGTGGCCGCGCAAGGCCTCGCCCAGTTCGCGCACGTAATTTTGGGTGCGGCGGATGTGATTGCCGGTTTCGTTGTCGCGGACCTCCGCCAGCGCGCAAAACGCCGAGATCACCGAGCCTTGGGCCGCGATCAATTGCCGATTGCGCTGCAATAATTCCTCGGTGCGCTCGGCCACCAACTGTTCCAGATTTTCGTTGTGACGGCGCAGTTCCCGCGTGGTGTCGGCCAAGGCCAGATGATTGCGCACCCTGGCCAACACCACCGGCGGCGACACCGGCTTGTGGATGAAATCGGCCGCCCCCAGCGACAAACCGTATTCCTCGTCGACCGGACTGTCCAGACTGGTCAGGAAAATCACCGGAATATCCCGGGTCGCGGCATCGTCCTGCAAGCGCCGGCAAACTTGGTAACCGTCGATACCCGGCATCACCACATCCAACAATACCAAGTTCGGCGGGCATCGGCCGACCAACTCCAACGCCTCGGCACCGTTGGTCGCGAAACTGGTCGCATAGTGTTTACCCAGGATATGGTCCAGCAACTCGATATTGCTCAGCGAATCGTCGACAATCAAGACCCGTTGAGCCTTGCTATGCTCGTTCATGTTCAACTCCTATGGTGCCCGGCCTTCGCCGAGTTTGGTCAGTTCGGCCAATGCGGCGTCGTAACGTAGTTGTTTAACCGCCTGGACAACCGCGGCGAATTTTTCCGCCAAGTTGGGATCGTCTATCGTGACTTCCAACTCATCAACCAGCCGACGAGCCTCCAAACTTTTACTCTTCAGCTGCTGTTCGAGCAGCGCCAAACGCGGCCAAAACTCGCCGGCCCCACCACCACCCGGCGCCGTTCGGACAACGGCGGCGCCATCGAGTGCCAGCGCGGCCAGACGCGCCGTCATCAACTCGCATTCGCTCGCCAGGCTTGCCGCCAATTCGGCCCAGTTTTGGGCGCCGACGGTTTTCAGCAAGCGTCCCAAGCGATCGGCCGGACCGGCGATGCTGTCCAGCCCTAAATTGCCGGCCTCGCCTTTGAGATTGTGGACCAGTTGATAGAGCGCTTCATGATCGCCGGCGCCGGCCAAGCGCCGAATGTGCGCGCCGGCTTCGCCTTGACGCTCGGCGAAGCGCGCCAGCAAGCGCCGGTAGAATGCCGGATCGCCACCCATCCGCCGCAACGCCACCCCGACCGAAACACCCGGCAGGGCCCGAGCCAATCCGGCGATTTCAGCTTCACTATCGACCGCGACCGGCGCTTCGGCGATCGCGGCCGGCTCCGGTTCCGGCGCCGACGGCGCCCGCTCGCCGTTCCGATTGACCCAGCGCGCCAGCACTTCGGCGAGTTCTTGCGGTTCGACCGGCTTGGCGATGTGGCCGTTCATGCCGGCCGCCGCGCAAGCCTGGCGATCTTGCGCCATCGCGGCAGCCGTCATCGCGATGATGGGTAACTGCCGGCACTCCTCCAGCGCCCGAATCCGCCGCGCCGCTTCCAAGCCGTCCATGACCGGCATGTGCAAATCCATCAACACCGCGTCGAAACGCTGGCGCTGCACCAAATCGACCGCCTCCAGACCGTTGTTGGCCAGTTCCACCGACAATCCGCTTTTTATCAGAAATTCTCTGGCCACTTGCTGATTGAGCTCATTATCCTCAACCAACAGAATTCGAGCGCCGCGCATGCCATCCAACAACACCCGGCTGGTTTCGAACACGTCGGCGGCCGGTGACACCGCGACGTGCTCCTGGCGTTGCAGACTCATCAGCACGTCGAACATTTCCGACGGCGTTACCGGCTTGCCGACGATGGCATCCACCAAACCGCCGTCAGCCGCTTCGGCCAGCTCTTCCCGGCCGAAGCCGGTCACCATCACCGTAATCGGCGGGCGATTGTCCGGCTTCAGTTCAGCCACGGCCCGCGCGAATTCCAAGCCATTCATCGCCGGCATTTTCCAATCCAGGACCAACAACTCGTAGGGCTGGCCGTCGCGTTCGGCCTCTTCGAAAAACCGCAACCCGGCGGCGCCGGAATCGGCGGTCGTCACCTGAAACCCCCAACTTTGCAGCATCGTCCGCAAAATCAACAACGAGGTTTCCTGGTCGTCGACCACCAGCGTCCGCATCGCCCGCAAATCGTGCAAGCCGCGACCGAGCTTGGCTTGCCGTTTTTGCGGGTCCGGCAAGCCCAACCACACGGTAAAGACGAAAGTACTGCCCCGCCCCGGCTCGCTGGACAATGCAATGCGGCCGCGCATCATCTCGACCAGCCGTTTGCAGATCGTCAGGCCCAGGCCGGTTCCGCCGAAGCGGCGAGTGATACCGGCCTCGGCCTGCACGAAGGGCCGGAACAATCGATTGGCCTGATCGGCGGTCAAGCCGATCCCGGTATCGCGGACCGCGAAGCGCAAGCACACCCCGTCGGCGGTCATTTCTTTTTGCTCGACTTTCAGATGCACTTCGCCGCGCTCGGTAAACTTGATGGCGTTGCCGACCAGATTGTCGACAACCTGGCTCAGCCGCAACGGATCGCCGACCAGCCACTCCGGGACATCCGGCGCCATGTCGATAAACAATTCGATGCCTTTCTCCTCGGCCCGGAACGAGAACAGATCGGCGGTGGCGCGCAAAATATCTTCCAAACAAAAATCGACCGCCTCGATGTCGATCCGGCCCGCTTCGATTTTCGAGTAATCCAGTATGTCGTTGAGTATGCCCAGCAAAGCCTGCGACGCATTCAAGACCTTGCCCAGATAGTCCCGCTGCTGCTGGCTGAGCTCGGTATCCAGCGCCAGCCGGGTCAAGCCGATGATGGCGTTCATCGGGGTACGGATTTCGTGGCTCATGTTGGCCAGAAAGTCGGACTTGGCCCGGTTGGCATCGTCGGCCAGTTTGCGGGCTTCCAGCAGTTCGGCGGTGCGCTCGTCGACCAACCGTTCCAGATGATCCCGATAGTGCGCCAATTCCTCTTCGTTGCGTTTGCGGTCGGTGACATCCATCCGGATCCCCAGCACGCGCCCGACCACGCCGCTCTCGCCGCGTTCGACGTTGAACGCCTTGACGCTCAGCCAGCGGTATTCGCCGTCGGCGTGGCGCATCCGCGCCTCGTAAGAGTAGGCGCTGGCTTGCTTGGCCAACACGCTGTTGATTTTGCCGGCCACCATCGCCCTATCGTCCGGATGCAACCGCTCCAGCCATTCGTCGCGTTCGCCCGGACCTTCCTTGGGCGGATAACCCAGCATGCTGTAGTAAATCGGCGAAACCACGAAACGGTCTCTGGCCACATCCCAGTCGAAAATGCCGATTTGGGCGGCTTCCAGCGTCAGCCGCAGGCGTTCCTCGGACATTCGCAATTTTTCCTCTGTTTGCTTGCGATCGGTAATATCCAGCGTAAAACCGTTGACGACGCCGTTGGCGTCCGCCCTGGCCGATAGCGAAAACCACTTGGTATGTCCGCTGGCCAACACGGCCCGGGTTTCGAATTCGCGAACCTCCCGGTCGGGTTCCAAGACTTGGCAAAGGTGGGTGGAGTCGGCAAAACGGAATTCGGCCCCGCCGTAAGTTGCCATGAAATCTTCGACCGACTCGCAATCGAACTGCCTGGCCATCGTCAGGTTGGCGAACAGGTGTTTGCCCCGGTTGTCGCACTGGAAGACCCCGATCGGCGCGTTTTCGACGATATACCGGTATTTTTTTTCGTTACTTTGCCACTTCAGCAGGCTGTAACGGGCCATCAGCATTAATTTCAACGACAACAACGCGATCACCAAACCGGCGGCGCCGTACCAACGCAGATGCTCGTACCATTCGGCCAGATAATCCTGTTCGGCGATGGCCGCCAGCACAAACAGCGGATAGCGGCCCACCCGCCGGAAGCTGTAGAGGCGCTTAACGCCGTCGGCGGGGCTAATCTCGACGTAGTTGCCGCGATCGCTGCCGCGCGCGACAAAACCCAGCACCGGATGATCCGGCAAGGGCTGCCCAGTATCTTCGGTCAAGATGGGGTGCCGGGCCAGCAAGCGCATCGCCTCGTCGCGCAGCACCACCGCACCGTGTTCGCCCAAATCCAGCGTCGAGTAAAACTGTTCGAAGGAACTCAACAGCGTTACCGCGTTGACAATGCCGGCAAAACGGCCGTCCGGGCCATTGATGCGCCGGGTCAGCGAGATTTTCCGCAGCCCCAGCGTCTTGGAAACCTGCGGCGGCGAGATCGACAAACCGAGGCCGGGGTCGGCCCGGTGGCGTTGGAAATAGTCGCGATCCGCGACGCTGATCGGCGGCTGGCCGTCGAGCGAACTGTAAAGGCAATTGCCATCGGCATCGAACACCTGAATCGCTCCGGTCTCGATGATGGCCGCATCATTGAGCTTGGCGGCCTTGTCCTTCAACAACCGATGCAGTTCCAGCGCGCGTTCGCTCCGGTCGCCCGGACGCGCCTGCATATCGCCGGCCCGCAGATGGCTCTGGACGTCGAACAAGATCAAGTCGATTTTTTGAACGGTCGCCAGCGCATGCCCTTCCAGCACCATCGCGATGTTTTCGGTTTCGACCCTGGCATGGGCGATGCGCTGCAGTTTTTCCTGCCACAGGCTAAAGCCCATTAATACCGCGAAGCCGACCACGCCGACCAATCCGGCCAAACTCGCCGTACCCAGGGAGAAGCGATTGAAAAATCGTGACTTCATCAACTTTCCCGACGATTCAAAATCAGCGGCTCCGGTCAAAAACGTTTGAATCGCCCCTTGGCCGGACTGGCGCGAACGATTTTTTCCGGAGGAAGGTCAACCGGTTCTCCAATGTCGAAAAACCGCATCAATTCCAACAATTGGTCGGTTTGGCCGGTCATGCCGCCGGCGGTGGCGGCCAACTGCTCGCTGGCCGAGGCGTTTTGTTGGGTCGCCTGGTTCATTTGCGACATCGCCGCGTTGATCTGGCTGACGCCGATCGATTGCTCGCGCGAGGCGGCGGCAATTTCGCGAATCAATTCCGAGGTTTTGGCAATGCTCGGCACGATATGGTCCAACAAATTCCCGGCGCTTTCGGCGGTTTCGACGCTGGTTTCGGCCAGTTTGCCGATTTCCCGAGCCGCGACTTGACTGCGCTCGGCCAACTTGCGCACTTCCGCCGCCACCACCGCGAAGCCCTTGCCGTGGTCGCCGGCCCGCGCGGCCTCGATCGCCGCGTTCAAGGCCAGCATATTGGTTTGGTAGGCAATATCGTCGATGATGCCGATCTTGGCGGCGATTTGCTGCATCGCCGTCACGGTTTGCCGGACCGCCGCGCCGCCGGTCGCCGCCTCTTGCGCGGCCTCGCCGGCCATGCCGTCGGTAATCCTGGCGTTATCGGCATTCTGTTCGATGCTGGCCGCCATTTGCTCGATGCTGGCACTGGTCTGTTCCGCCCCGCTGGCTTGCTGGCTGGCGGCGCTGGCCAAGGCTTGCGAGGTGGCGTCGATCTGCTCGGCGGCGTTACGCAACGCGTCGGCCGCCAGCATCACTTGGCCGATGGTTTCCGCCAGGCGGTTGATGGTGTTGTTGACGGTATTTTTAAAGTTCAGGAATTGGCCGCGATAATCGCCGTCCAGCGTATGCGTCAATTTGCCGCGTTCGACCTCTTCCAGAACCGCGATCGCGGCGCTGACCGGCACGACAATCGCTTCCAGAGTCCGATTGATACCGGCGACAATATTGCGATAGGCACCGCGATGTCGATCCGCGTCGGCTCTGACCTCCAGTCTCCCGTCGGAAACCGCGCCCACCAACAGTTCGGTATCGGCCACCATGGCCCCCAGACTCAGCCGGACGCTTTCCATCGCCTTCAGCAATTGCCCGGTTTCCTCGGTGCGTTCGGTTTTCAGCTCGAAATTCAAATCGCCGTCGGCCATGCGCCGCGCCGCCTCCAGCGTGGGACGCAGCGATTCGGCGATATGGCGCGGAAACACCCAGACGAAGGCCAACGCCAACGCCAATCCCACCGACAGCGCCGCTAGCGATACCCGGACGCTGAATGCCACGTCCGCGCTGGCGGCCGCGCGCAAATGGTCGGCTTGGGCATTGACCGACTCGGTCAATTCATTAATGACCGCCCTGGCCTTTTCGAAATCGGCCTCGCCTTTTTGATAAGCAGCGGGCTTACCGGTCAATGCCGAGGCGATATTGGCTTGGCTTTGCTTGACCCAGGCCTGAAAGGAAGAATCGAAGCGGGCTTCGTACTGGCCGGCGTTCGCCAGGTCGGTCAACGCCAGAAACTTGTCGAAGCGGGCTCGGGCCTGTTGCAGATTCTCGGCGTGAAAGGCCTTGAGCTTTTCGGCCGCCGCGCTATCCAGGCCGGGCGCTTGCAGGGTCCGCTCCGCCAGCATGGCCTGGTACATGTCGCGGTCGCTTTCCAGCAGGACCGCCAGCGCCGGCAGTTCAACCTCGCCCAGGCGCCGGGTGTGATCGCCCAGCTTCAACAAATAGTGATAGCCCAGCGCGGCCACCACCACCAACACCAAGGACATCAATGCAATGGGAATCGCGGTTTTCACCCGAATCGACAAGTTCGCAAAACTTTCCATTTTTCCTCCTGGAAGGCTAGTGGCCGATTCGCAAAAAAAAGGCCGAGTGAAGAAAGCATAGACCCGAATCGATCCCACTTAATGAATGGGTTCGCGCCGAGCTCACCAAGTGGCATGGCGCCCAGCCGGCGCTATTCCCCAAGAAACAACCGGGAACCGGCAAAACCCGGGTGCTTAAAACGGAATCCTGGCGCCAAGCTCGACGGTATGATCGGAAATATAGGCTTGGCCGGCCCGATATTCGTAACGCAGAAAGCCGGCCCGCCCCTCCGGCAAGCTCAGCGCCAGCGAGCCGCCCAAATTGAAATAGTCCCGGTCCGGGTTCTCGGTGGCGACGCTAAACGAACCGGTGCCGGCCGCCGCTTGGCTGAAGCGGGCCCGAATCGCGCGGCTGTCGTTCATATATTGGTGCACCCATTCGAAACGAGCCCCCGGCGTCAACACCCCCCAGGCGGTGCTGACCGATTGGCTGGCTTGCGCGCCTATCGTCGATGTGACCGACTCCATGGACTGACGGTCATAGGTCAAACCCAGACCGTCGCCGCCGGTTTCCTGATAAGCGTCGACTTGGGTGTTGATGTACTCCCAACGCAGGTAGGGGTTGAGCACAAAACTGTCGATGGCAACATCCTTGCCCAGGCCCAGACTGATGCCGTACTGATCGCCGTTGACCGAACTGCGCGCCAGGGTATCGATGTCGCTTAAATTCAAGCGCCGGTCCATTTCGAACGCGTGCAACGCATAGCTCATAATCCAATCGACATAAAAGTCGGCCGGCAGAAAGTAGCTGCCGTAGGACGAAAACTCGTAAGCGTCGTTGGCCATTTTGCCGCTGTTGCGGTGGTAATCGGTGTTGGCGCCGCCGTAGCCGAACGAGGCGCCCAATACGAAATCGTCGGTAAAACGGTAATCGACGCCGAGCGTGACCGCCTTGCGGTCCACCTTGTAACCCTGCTCCTTGTAGCTGGCGTTACGCTGACCGACGTTGAATTGACCCTTGATGAAAACACCCAGCGGACTGTCCCGAAACGGATCTTCGGCCGGGTCGTCGCCGGCCGCGCCGCCGCGCGCCGGACTCAGCGCCGCCAGCAACGCCTTGCCGACCGGTAGGGTTTCGCCGTTGATGTTGATCGTCGAATACCCGAGCAAGGTCGAACCTTGCTGACCCGTGTTTCGTAAATTGACGATGCGACCATGAATGATCGAAAACTGTTTGAATCCGAAGTCGATCGCGGCGGCGCCTTGGGCCGCCACTTCGTCCGGGATCACTTGGTTCAAATCGTTGTTGGTGATGGTCTCGCAACGCGCCGCCAACGCGCCGCTGGCGTTTTCGCAAGCGGCGGTCAAGCCGCCGTAGATGGCTTGTTGGTTAGGCGAAAAGCGCGGATCGTCGGTCAGATTGGGCGTCGGATTCGGGGTTGGATCAGGCGTCGGCGTCGGATCGGGCGTCGGATTCGGGGTTGGATCGGGTGTCGGCGCTGGGTCGGGGGTCGGGGTTGGGTCGGGCGTTGGCGTAGGATCGGGGGGCGGAGTTGGCGCGACGTCGTTATCGGCGATCGAAATCGTGGCGCCGGAGCCGACATTGATCGAACCGTCGCAGTCTGGCTGGTACTGCAAGGCCAGGCTGATTGTCTCGGTACTCTCAACCTCGCTATCGTCGTTGATGTTGACCACGACGGTCGCCGAGCTGTTGTCATTCGCATCCACGCTGAATTCCCCGCCGGAGATGGTGAAATCGCTAGCCGCGCTGGCACTTCCGCCATTGGCGGAAACGACGCCGGAAACGAAACAACTGCCGTAATCGCTCCGGCCCAACGCCAAGTTGACGGTAACCTCAACGCTGCCACTCGCCTCGTCGACACTGTAACTGGTTGGGGAGAAGTCGAGCGTGTAAGCTTCGACCGCCGGCGGCGCCGAAGCCAACGCGGCAAAGGCCGCTAAAATGAGCGGCTTGGACGCGACATTGCGCGGCTCGAGCACACTGAACGGGTACGCGGGTTTACAAGGCGCCGGACCGGCGGCGGGGATAGCGGCGCTATCCAGGCTTGCCAAGGGTAATAACATCACGAGATGACACGGGAAAAAATGACAGCGTTAAAGATAGCCGTTAGGCAGCGTTCTGTGAATGGTTCGGCGGCAAATCCGCACCGGCGAGCGAAATCCGCATCTTGCCGGGAGATGCCGGAGCGAACGGCCTCAAACGCATCGCAAACCGCGCAATCGTGGGCCGGCTCCGGTGTTTCCGGCCCAGCGGCCGGTCCGCGATGAGCCGAATTCTGTATTGCTGGGAGCTGGGCGCCGGTTACGGCCATATCGCCGCCTTCCTGCCGGTGGCGAGGCACTTGCGACAGGCAGGGCACGAGGTGATCTTTGTGCTGAAAAATCTGCAATTCGCCGACGCGCTGCTCGGCGACGACGCTTTCGGCTATTTGCAGGCACCGGTGCATTGGCCTGACGGTCGGCCGTTACCGGCGGCGCTGAATTACGCCGGGATTCTGGCCAACACCGGCTACACCGACCCGGCCGCCCTCCACGGCCGGGCCAGCGCTTGGCGCGCCCTGTTTGGACACCTGACACCCGACTTGTTGGTGTTCGACCACGCGCCGACCGCGCAATTGGCCGCGCGCGGCCTGCCGTTGACCGGGGCGCTGTTCGGCGGCGGCTTTCAAATTCCGCCGGCGAGCCAGCCCTTGCCGGCAATACGCCCCTGGCTGCCGACCTCGCAACGCGAGTTGGCCGACATCGAAGCCCGGGTGCTGGCCGGCGCCAACGCCGTCGCGGCTAGGCTGGCGGCACCGGCGATGCGGACCTTGGCGGATTTGTTCGAGACCGCCGAAACGTTTTTGTGTACTTGGCCGGAGCTGGACGCCTATCCGCAACGCGGCGCCGCCCGATATTGGGGCCCGGCCGTGCATCCGACCGCCGGCACGGAACCGCGCTGGCCGACCGGCGCGGAACCCAAGCTGTTCGGATATTTGCGCCCGGAATACCCTGCGCTGGACTCGTTAGTGCGAGCGCTAACAGCCAGCGGCTGGTCGTGTCTGCTGCATATTCCCGGCGCGTCCGCTGCCTTTGCCGACCAATACGCCGGCGCCAATCTACATATTTGCGCTCGGCCGCTAAGTCTGGCGGCGGCGCTAGGCACTTGCGCTCTGGCCATCCACCACGGTGGTGCCGCTACCGGGGCGGCGGCTCTGCTGGCCGGCAAACCGCAACTGGTCTTGCCGATGCAGGTCGAGCAAGCCATCAACGCCCGCCGCATCGCCGAAATCGGTGCCGGCATCCAAGTGCCGGCCGAAACCGTCAAACCGAATTTCCGCGCCCTGCTGAAGGACCTGAGCACTCGGTCGAATTACGCCGCCGCGGCCGAGGCCTTCGCGGCGAAATACGCCGGATTCGCGCCGGACAGTCAGGCGCAAGCCGTCGCCGAACGCTGTTTGGCGCTGATCGCGGCCCGGCGTCAAGCCGGCTGAGCAGCGTGTCTGACCGCCGCCCAGGCCGCTCGGCCAAAACCGAAACTGGTCGTGACGATGCTGGCGAAGGTATACAGCTTAAACACCGCGACCGCCGCGCCGGTCGCGGCGGGGTCGTCGAGCGTTGGAAACATCGCCATCAACAAAAATAGGCTGGAGTTGGTGAACGCGCCGATCACCATGGCCCAACAGGCGACGGGCGGCAGCGGGAAGCGAGCGCCGTAAAAGCCCAACAGCAACGCGCTCATCAATAAAAAGTCGAGATGTGCCTGCAGCAAGCGGGCCGGCTTGCCGGGGAATACGGCCTGGATCGGCGCCAACTCGAAATGCAGGCCGACCAGACACCAGGCCATCAGCAGCGCGACCAGCAGCCAGCAGCCCGCGCCTTTCAGCAACAGGGGATTCGGATTCGATAACGGATTCATTGCGGACCTCGTGTAAAAAACCTCATGCTAGCGCGGCGGGGTCGGGTCCGCTTGTCCGAATCGGCGCCGACGCTTGACCAAAACGGCGCTTCAGCCAATATTATGTTTCGCCCGCCAGCCCGGACCCACCATGACCACCCGCATTGACGACCGGCCCATCCGCGCCGACTTTTTTTCGACCGAGACCGTCGCGCCGCCGCGTCGGCAGGCTTGGCTGCGCGAAGTGATCGGCCGCGAATACGCCAGAGTGGATATCGAGCCGCCCACCGATCAGCCCTTGTTCAACGAAATGACGATACATCACTGGTCCGATCTGCGCCTGTCGGCGATCCGCTCCAACCCGCTGGCGCTGCGCAGCCTGCCCGGCGAACCGGATTCCGCCAATCAGGACGCCTATTTCGCGGTACTACTGCTGGACGGCCGCTACCGCTTGCGCCAGCAGGGCCGCGAAGCCTTTCCACGGGTCGGCGACTGGACCTTGTACGACGCCACCCAAGCCCACCGCATCGACTGCCCGGACCGTTTCGCCAAGCTGCTGGTGGCGATCCCCCGGCCGTTGTTGCGGGCCCGCCTGCCCGGCGTCGAACATTGCACCGCGCTGTGTCTGCCGGGCGATCGAGGACTGGCCGCCGTCGCCGGCACGCTGGTCCGGAGCGCATTGGCGCAAGCCGTCACGCTGAAGCCCGGCGACACCGCGCTGATCGCCGAGCAGATCCAGGATTTGTTGGTCCGGGCTTTCGCGGAACTGCGGCCGGCTCGCTTCGAATTGTCCGCCGGCCGCGCCGCCGCGCTGGACCGCGCCAAACGCCACGTCGAATCCCGTTTGGCCGATCCCGAGCTGAACGCGGCCCGCTTGGCCCGCGAACTGGGACTATCGGCCCGTTACTTGAACGACTTATTCGGCGCCGAAAACACCTCGCTGATGCGCTACGTGCGCGAGCGCCGCTTGGCGCGTTGCGCGGCCGAATTGCGCGCCGGCCCGCCCGCTCGCGGCAACCTGACCGCGCTGGCGCTACGTTGGGGCTTTAACGATATGGCCCACTTCAGCCGGGTCTTTAAACAACGCTACGCCTGTCCGCCGCGCGATTATCCACCCGGCGCCGGCGATGAAGTCTAACCTTCACCGGCGCGGCTTCCGCCATTCACCCGCGATTTTTCAATAAGGACTTTACACCGATGACCATCCCAGCACTCGCGCCGACCCTGCTTTATAAAGCCTGCAACCTGGAGGAATTGCCGTTCGCGACCACCGAGGAACTGGAGGAATTGGACATCGTCGTCGGCCAGGCGCGAGCCCTGGAGGCGATCAAGTTCGGCGTCCGGCTGCGCAAGCCCGGCTACAACATCTTCGCGTTGGCGCCCGACGGCACCGGCAAGCTGACCATCGTCCGCGAACTGGCCGAACACGAGGCGCATCGCCAGCCGGTCCCGCTGGACTGGTGTTACGTACATAACTTCGCGCAACCGGCCAAACCCACGGCGATCGGCCTGGAGCCCGGCCAAGGCCGGGCCTTTCAGTCGGACATGGCCGAACTGATCGACGAACTGAGCGTGGCGATTCCGGCGGCGTTCGACGGCGACGAATACCGCTCGCGGGCCGGCGAACTGGAAAACGAATCGCGCCAGCGCGAACTCAATGTGTTGAACCGAATCCGCGACGACGCCGATCAGGCCCACATTATTTTCACCGAAACGCCGACCGGCTATGCCTTTCTGCCGGCCGACGACAACAACGAGCCGCTGACGCCAGAACAATTCGGCAAACTCGACAAGGACAAGCAACGCCAGTACCACGACACGGTAATGGGCTTGCAGGAACGGGTCCAGGACGCGATCAAACTATTTCCGCAGTGGCGCAAGGAAACCAAACGCAAACTACAGGCCCTCAATCGCGAGATGGCCGAGCTGGCGGTCAATCACTCGATCGACGAGTTGAAGGAAAAATACGCCAAGTGGCAGCCGATTCTGGACTATCTGACCGCGGTGCAAAAAGACATCGTCGAGCATGTCCGCGACTTCATGCCGCACGGCGAAAAAACCCTGTCCTTCCTGGAAATGCCGCAGGAACCGCAGCCGTTCAAGCGTTATCAGGTCAATCTGATCGTCGATTTCAGCCGCAAGCGCTCGGCGCCGGTAATTTGCGAGAATTTGCCGAACTACGCCAATCTGATCGGCCGCATCGACCATCAAGCGCAGATGGGTTCGCTGATCACCGATTTCACGATGATCAAGCCCGGCGCGCTGCACAAGGCCAATGGCGGCTATTTGATTCTGGACGCTCGCAAACTGCTGCAACAACCCTACGCGTGGGAGGCGCTGAAACGCACCTTGCAGGCCGGCGAGATACGTATCGAGTCGCTGGAACGGGCGTTGAGCCTGATCAGCACCACCTCGCTGGAACCGCAGCCGATTCCGCTGAACGTCAAGATCATTTTGCTGGGCGATCCGCTGTTGTACTACCTGCTGGGTTATTACGACCCGGAATTTCAGGACTATTTCAAGGTCGCCGCCGATTTCGAAGGCAGCATGGACCGGCACGGCAGCACGTTGGAATACGCCCGCTTGCTGGCGACGATAGCCCGCCGCGAACAGCTGCGGCCATTGAGCCGACAGGCGGTGGCGCGGGTGATAGAACACAGCGCCCGGCTGGCCGGCGACGCCGACAAGTTGCTGACCCATCTGCGCACGATCAAGGATTTGCTGACCGAGGCCGATTACTGGGCCGGCGAAAACGGCCATACCGCCATCGCCAACAGCGACGTACAACAGGCTATCGACCTGAAAACCCGTCGGCTCGACAAGATCCGCGAAAAACTCTACGAAAATATCCAACGCGGCACAGTGATGATCGACACCGACGGCCAGGTGACCGGTCAAATCAACGGCTTGTCGGTATTGCAAGTCGGCGATTTCGCGTTCGGCCAGCCGTCCCGCATCACCGCGACCACCCGGATGGGCAATGGCAAGATCGTCGATATTGAACGCGAAACCGAACTGGGCGGTGCGCTGCACAGCAAGGGCGTACTGATTTTGTCGCACTTCATCGCCGCCCGTTACGCCCGCGATACGCCGTTCTCGCTGTCGGCCAGCCTGGTGTTCGAACAGTCTTACGGCCATGTCGAGGGCGATAGCGCGTCGCTGGCCGAGCTGTGCGCGATTTTGTCGTCACTGGCGCAAGTGCCGCTGCGCCAGGACTTGGCGATGACCGGCTCGGTCAACCAGTTGGGTCAGGTCCAACCCATCGGCGGCGTCAACGAGAAAATAGAGGGCTTCTTCGACATCTGCAACGCCCGCGGCCTGACCGGCACGCAAGGAGTCATCATCCCGGCCGGTAACGTGCCGCATTTGATGCTGCGATGGGACGTGGTGCATGCCGCTCAAGCCGGCCAGTTTCATATCCACCCGGTCGGCGGCGTCGAACAAGCGCTGGCCTTGCTGACCGGCACCGACATCGGCGAAGCCGACGACCAGGGCCGCTATCCGGCGGATACGTTCAACGGCCGTATCGACGCCCAACTCCAAGCGTTCAGCCGCTCGATCCAGGCCTTTTCGGGCCGCGAAGCCAGCGGCGGCGGCAAGCCTGGCGCCGGTATCGATTGAATCCGAGCGCCATTGCTGCGATAGCGTCGGACCGGCGGCCGGAGTGCGGCATATGCCCCGGCACCGCGGCATATCACACAGTTTTTTACCCGACCTCGAACCACCGAGCCGCTGTGTCATCGCCATATACCACCCGAAAACGCCGGCCCACGGCACGGATCAACAAATCTGGCATGCATTCCGCTGTGGGATTTGCCACGTTTGGCAACTTGGGATCGGCGGCTGGTCGCGGATGGCAATTTCAGAACACGACATTTATCGAATTTTTATCGACCACCGACCGCGGATTCTCGGCTTCTTGCAGCAACGCTTGCGTTGCCCGGATACCGCCGCCGACCTGATTCAAGACATCTATCTGCGCTTGCGCTTGCTGAAACCGCCGCCGAATAGCGAAAGCGAGGTGCGCGCATGGCTTTACGCAGTGGCGGCCAATCTCTCGATCGACCATCTGCGCGCGGAAAAACGCCATAGCGATCTGCTCGACCACTATCTGGGCGGCGCCACCGAGATCGACGTTTCCACTTCGCCCGAACGTAGCGCGCAAGCCCGGGACGACTGGCGGCAGATTGAATCCGCGTTGGCGGAACTGCCGGACCCGTGCGCCGATATTTTGTATCTGAGCCGGATCGAAGGCCTAAGCCACGCCGAAATCGCCGCGCGCCTGGGTATCTCCCTCAGTTGGGTGGAGAAGCAATTGGCCCGCGCGCTGCTGCAATGCCGCCAGGCCCTGGACGCCTAGTGATGGTTTAGCCCGCGCCGATTCGTTATAGTGAATTCCCCGAACCGTTTACCCGTCCGCCGATGACCGATACGCTCGAAACCCCAGAAGACCGCGCGCGCCGGGCCGCCGTCGAGTGGCACGTGCGTCTGACGTCCGGCGCGGTCTCGACGGAAACCGCCGCCGCGTTCGCCGCCTGGCGCCGGGCGGATTCGGCGCACGAGCGCGCCTATCAGGACATCGCCAAGCTCTGGCAAGCGCTGCCGGAGCCGCTGCTGGCCGATCGCCGCCGGCGTCTGGCCTCGGCCAAGCGGCACCGGGCCGGCTGGAGCCTCGCCGCCGCCGCGTCGCTGTTGCTGGCGGCGCTGGCCGGGTTTTTTCCCGATTATCTCCAACACCCGCTGGCCGACTATCGCACTCGCATCGGCGAACAACGCTCGGTCGCGCTGGCCGACGGCAGCATCGTCCATTTAAATACCGACACCGCGATCGACGTGTCGATCAACGGCAACGAACGCCGTATCGCATTGCTGCGCGGCGAAGCCGAATTCGACGTCACTCACGACCTGAACCGGCCGTTTCGGGTAGCGGCCGGCGCGACCATCACCGAAGCCTTGGGCACCCGTTTTATCGTCCGCTACGACGGCCGGGCCGGCAGCGTCACGTTGCTCCGGGGAAAGGTGCGCAGCAGCCGGCCATCGACCCAAGGCGCGCAAACCGATAGCGCCATCCTGGCGCCGGGCCAGCAGCTGACCTTCAATACCGAATCGCTGGGCACGCCGAATCCGATCGAAGCCACAAATGCCGACGCCTGGCGACGCGGCCGTTTGCTGATGAACTTCGTGCCGCTGAAGCAGGTTATCGCCGAAATCAATCGTTACCGCCGCAACCCGATCCGGCTATTGGACGACAACCTGGGCGAACGAGAAGTCAATATCGCCGTCGACATCGGTCAAATCGATGCCTGGCTGAAAGCGCTGCAACAGACCTTGTCGATAGAAATAGTCCAAGCCGGTCCGTTAGTCTTTTTACATTCTTGACGGCGTTGGCATTGCAAACCCGCCACCCGATAGCGCCCCGGCCTACGCGAAAACTCGCTGCGACAATTTGTCGCGGATAGCACAGTACGGGTTCACAATCCGCCAAACGTTCTCAGCCAATACGCAACATAAACTGAGGACATTGCATGAGAAAAACCGGAACCCCGAACCGAACCGATCGCACCCGAGCCAGTTGCTCGACGTCGCTGGGCGCCCTTCCGCTGTGCCTGGGCTTGATCGCCGCCGCGCCACAGGCCGTATTGGCCGAAACCCCTGCTACCAATAACGACACCCGTGGCTACGAGATCGCCGCCCAACCTTTGTACGCCGCACTCAGCGCGCTTGCCGAACAGTCCGGCGTGCAATTTGTTTACAACTCGGAGCTGGTCAAGGGCATCAACTCACCGGGCGTTAGTGGGCAATATTCGCTGGAAGGCGCGTTGAAACGGTTACTGTCCGGATCGGGGATTAGTTATCGATTCAATGACAGCAATACCGTCACACTGCAAAAGGCCGTGGGTCCTGAGCCGCGGTCCGCCGTGACGATGCCGGCGGTGACCGTGGTCGGCAAAGCCGATCTCGATCCCGACGATCCCTACAACCTCAGTTATACCCGCGCCAACACCGCCTTGGCGACCAAAACCGACACGCCCATTATGGAAACACCGGCGTCGATTCAAGTGGTCAACAAAGCAGTGCTGCACGACCAGCAGTCCTACCGCTTACAGGATGCGATCAAGAATGTCAGTGGCGTGCAGTCATACCATTCCTACGGCGGCGACCACGAGCAATTCGTGATGCGCGGTTTCTTGCAAAGTACCGTCAATTACCGTAACGGTATCCGCATCCCGTTTACCAAATTCGATTTGGCCAACGTCGAGCGCGTGGAAGTGATTAAAGGCGCGTCGGCAATGATGTACGGCTTCGGCGATCCCGGCGGCTTGATCAGTACCGTGACCAAGCAACCCAGCTCGACCCCCTACTATTCGCTGGAACAGCGCTTCGGTTCTTACGATTTCTATCGCACCGAAGCCAGCGCCACCGGACCGATCAGCAAGGAAGCCGGCCTGAATTACCGGCTGGACATGTCTTATTTGGATACCGGTTCGTTTCGGCAGAATATGGGTAACGACCGGATCTTTTTCGCGCCGACCCTGAATTGGGAGCCCACGGCGGACACCAAATTCACCTTGTCCTACGAATACTTCGATGAGAACAATAACTACGACTACGGCATCCCGGCGGTTGGGAATCAGTTGGCGAGAATTCCGATTTCCAGGGCCTTTGTGGGGCGTTCGGATTTAAGAAATTCCACCACCAACAATTTGGTCGATTTCCGCATCGATCATCGCCTCAACGATCAGGTCAAATTGAATGCCGGGGTGGTGTCGTCGCAATACCAGAAGTATTGGCAGGGCTTTTATACCGGTCGTGTCAACGAGACGCCCGGCAACTCGTACGGTAACGTCACCCGTAATTACTGGTTTAGCCCCGAAAACGCCGAGTCGCTGACGGCCTGGGTGAACGGTACCTTCGACTTCGAAACCTACGGCGTCAAACACAAACTGCTGCTGGGCGGCGAATACTACAATAGCCAACTGAAATACGAGGTGGCCAGCGGCAACGTGGACACGATCAATATTTTTAACCCCAATATTACGGCCGTTTCCGACGCCCAGTTAGGCCGAATCCGGAGCGCGTCTTACAACGACGTCATCGCCACCGAGAACAGCTCCAAAGCCATTTACCTGCAGGATCAAATGACCCTGTGGGACAAACTGCACATCATGGGCGGTTTCCGCTACGATTGGGTGGATAGGATGCAAGACCTCAGTTGGTGGGCACCGGCAGGCAAAGATGCCCGTAACGACGATGTGGTCAGCCCCAGGGTGGGGATCGTCTACCAACCCGTAGACTGGCTATCGCTGTTCGGCAGCTTTACCGAATCCTTCGGACCCGCCAACGATTACGATAACGGCGGTCGCAAGCTTTACGATTTATTTGATGCCACCCAGTTCGAAGGCGGCGTCAAAACTCAGTTTTTCGACGGCAAACTCAATGCCAGCGTGGCCTATTTCGACCTAGAAAGGACCCAATTCTTTCAAGACCCCAACAGCAATCTGATCAACCTGCAAATCCCGGTCAAAGGCAGCAGCAAGGGTGTCGAATTCGACGTACAAGGTCAGCTTTACGAGGGTTTGAGCGTGATCGGCACCTACGCCTATA
>NZ_JBYMAP010000020.1:0-27888 GCF_057766305.1 Methylomonas sp. BG-2
TTACCGGAAAAGTCGGCGGATTGGGGTAAACGCCCCGGGCCGGCCGTCCGGCCCGGAATTAATTACGCTTGGGACAGTTTGCGCACCGTTTCTCCCAACCGGCCTGCAAAGCCAGATCCATTTTGGCTTCCAGGCGCGCCAGATGTCGGTTCAGCGCGCGAATCTCCTGATGCAGGGCTTGGTTGTTTTCGTGGATGTGCTGGAAATGGGTCTGAAAATAGATCGGTAGCGGAAACAGCTCGATCGCGTCGGACTCCGGTTTGGCCGGCCGTTTGCTTTTTTTACTGGCCTGAATATTTTGGGCTTGCGATGCTGTCGTCAATTGCGTCATTGGATAACTCCTTTTCAGTGAATGCGTTCGCCTCGGCGAATGCTGGATAAATCCATCCGGGATTTCTCGGGTGTGCATCCTTGCCCGTTGCCGGTGCCGGGCGTGACGGCGCCGGCGCGCTCATTTCGCGGCGAAGGGGTGCTTGGCACCGGCCTTGGCCGCAATGACTTCGGCCGCGCCGGGCCGGTGGGAAACCGCCCGTTCGATGGCCAATCGGGTTGCTTGGTAGTTGTAGCGTTCGATTTTGTCGTCGTCCTCGGCGGCCCAGTGGATGAACACGCCGACCGAGATAAACAAGTCGTCGGCCTGCTCCAGCGGAATCGTGCCGTGTTCAACCGAATCGGCCACGGCCATTGCCACGCCGCGCTGAGCCGGACCGAACATTTGCACGGCCTGCCTGGCGCCCTTGATCGTGACTTTGTTGAATAGAATCGTGGCCGGCTTGACCATTAAATTGGGTGCGACGACGGCCAACAGCGTCGAAAAGCCCTCCTTGTTGTTGGTCAAGGCCAGCGCGAACGCGGTTTCGGCGGCCGAGCCGCGCGGCCCCAGGATCAGATCGATATGAGCGATCTCGTTGCCGTCGCCGACCAAGGCTTCGCCGACGCATGGTTGCAGTATTTTTGTCATTCGCTTCCTCTGGCTTGAGATTGCCGCGTTAACGCAGCATGTAGTCGGCGATGGCCCGCAGTTCGGTTTCGCTCAGATGCGCAAATCCGGGCATTTGCATGCTGTTTTCGCGTTTCTTGCCGGGATTTTGGGTCCAGCGGATCAGGCCCTTGGCGTCGTCGGCGTAAATCCGGCGGATTTCGCCCATGTCCGGGCCGACCGTCGGCAGATTCATGTGGTGGCAAGCGGCGCAATTGCGTTGAAAAGCTTGCTCGCCGGGATCGACCGGTTCGTTTTGTTGCGCCAATGCGGCCAATTCGGCGTCCTTTCTCGCCTCCTCCGCAGCCGCCAGATAGTTGGCGGTTTTCTGGGCGATCGCGGATTTGTGGTCTTTCAACGCCTGCACGCGGTATTGATGGCGGGCCACGGCCATCGCCAAGATCGCGCAGGCGAACAGACCGATGATTTTGTTGAAATGCCGGTCCAGCGGGTTTTCGGGGTTCACCAGATTGCCCCACATCCAGTACAGCGCCGGAATACCGAAACCGCCACCGGCGAACAGCAACAAGGTAACGGCCCAACTCATACCTTGGGCTGGCAGGCTGACAAAGACCACCAATCCGGACAGGATTTGAAATAGGGTCGCGCCAAACGCAAAGGCGTAGAAAAAGCGGCGTACCGATTGCAGCAACGGTTGGCTGAGTTTGACCTCGGCCTGGAACGCCGGCCGGCCGCTCCACCACACGAAAAACAGCGCGCTGAATAAAATCGCCGCCGAAACGAAGTGCAAGTAGCGCTGCAACACGTTCGGCAGCAGCATGGCCGAGAAAAAGCCTTTCACCTCCGGCCAATATTCCGGAAACAACATCAGATTGACGTTGGTCATGTAGATCAGCGGAATAAACAGGAACAACGCCGATTCCAGCGCGGCGATGCCGATATGCAGTTCCGGAATGTTGACGAAGCGATCCCACCAAAATTTATGCGCGTAGGCCAGCAGAAAAGCGACCGCCACCAGCGGGATCACGGCCATCCAGGCGCCGCCGATCAAGGCGCTGGAGGCGTAAAACTGCGGCGCGTACAGTGTGTTGATGATCAACAGCGGAGCGACGCCCATCACCACCGCCAGACTTTTGTTGACGGTGACCGCCTGGGCGATTTTATAGGCCAAGCGCTCGTATTCGATCTGCTTCAGGCCCTTGATTTGGCAGAACAGGCTGAACAGCGATCCGCCCAGCATCATGTGCACGAACACGATGTGCACGATGAACGAGACGATCAACAAGACTTCGAGCAATCCCTCCGGCGCCGGCAGCGGTAGCGGGATGTCGCGAGGTACTGGAACATTCATGTCGGGTTTCCTGATTTATGGATGAGTAAGATCGGGGATGCTGCCGTAGTGCGTGGACGTCGCCACGTGGTCGGGTTTGGGAATGCCGGTGACCTGAACGCCTTCATAAGACTGGGCGCGGTTTTGCAGCGACGCCAAATAAACCGCCAACGCGGTCAGTTCTTCCTGGTTGCCTGGGAACGGCGGCATGAAGTAGCGGGCGCCATGCATGTTTTCCAGATAGGCGGCAATCACGTCGGCGTTCCAGCGCGGGTCGCCGTACATTCGCACCAATTGGGCACGGATGCCGTTGACACCCTTGACGGTATGGCAACGGGTACAAGCCAGTTGAAACACTTCGCGGCCGGCAAGGGTTTGATTATCGGAACGTATGTCGCGCACGCTTGCGTAAACCGCGTGCTTCAAAATGCCGTCGCGTTGCAGCAAGGGGTAATCGGCGACCCGGATGCCGTTGGCGTACATGTAGTTACCGATGATGAAGGGCTTGCGGATGAACTCGCGGACCCGTTCGAACTGTCCCAGCATCACGCACAACACCAGCGCCGCCGCCACGTACTGGCCGCCGTGCAAACGGCCGGGACGGCGCAGGCTGTCGGCCAGCACCCAGCCGACGAACAGCAGGCCGGCGATCAACACCCACTTGAAATTGGCGAGCCAGTCGGTATAGGCCTGGGTGGTGACCGCGACCGGAATATTGGCCAGCATGTGCGCCGGCACCACGCTGGAATACCACCACGCGGTGATCGCCAACAGACCGGTCCACAACGCGGTCCAAACGCAAATCGTGCGCGCCAAGCCCTCTCGGAAAGTCGTGTCGTGGTCGGTAAACCAATAACCGAAGGCCATCATCGTCATACCGCCCATGACCATGGCCAACGAGGTTCTAAAGGCCAGTTGCGGCAAATACATCGGATTGAACAGGCCGGCCCACAACGATTGCCGGTCGTGCCAGTCGCCGGGGTCCATCATGAAGCCGAGGATCGCGACGATGATGGCCATCGTGACCCACGAAAACGCCGCCAACATCACGCCGAAGCGCATATGGCGCCGTTTGGCCCGCGCCGACTCGGTCGAGTGCGGCCAGCTCAGGAAATACAGCATGATCAGCGACACCTCACTGACGAATACGATCCATTCGACGAACCAGCCCCAGAAAAACACCCGGATCAAGCTGCCGATGGCCGCCGGATTGACCAAGGCCGCCGAAAACCAAATACCGACGCCGGTCAACGCCCCGACCGTCGTCGTCACGATGAATACCACTTTCAACAAACGGTAGGCCAGCGTGTCCCAGCGCGGATCGCCGTGACGAATCCCGGTGTATTCCAGCAATACAACGATCGGCAGCGCGCCGATCGCGAAGGCGTGATTGATCAGCACGTGCAGAATCGCATCGACCGCGATCAGCAAACGGTTTCCGATGAAGTCGATATGAAATATTGGAAAATCCATGTAGGTCCCTAAGCAAAGTCAGATTTGCCTGAGCCAAAAGCAATTGCCATGCCGGTTTTGCCTAGTGAGCCTGTCAAGCCGCGCGGTGCGAGGCCTGGCGGTCGGCAGTCTGGGGGCGCGTGGATAAATCGCGGGCGATGTCCGGTCGTCCGACTCGGTGAAATAGTGTAGAAACTGGACAGCTATGCAGAAATTAAACGGACAATAACTGCCCGATCCGTCCGGGAATTGCGGCGGCGGGCGAGGCTGGCCGAATTCGGTATGACGCCGGTTTGGCCGGAAACCGGCTTTGGGTATGATTGCCAGCCCAAAATTCGGCAGACGGGATTCGAAAAGTTGAACCGTCGGTTTTGGGCCGACGGCCCGGGTTGGCTGAGAACGCGTTTAACGGTTGTAAATATACATCGTCACTTCGAAGCCGAAGCGCAAGTCTTGATAACGTGGGGTTTCCCATTTCATGGCTATGATCTCCAGTAATTTTGTTTATTGAATACTCGATTCGCGGCCGAACCGGCCGGCTTGGCCCGGCCGGTTAGACACACGTTTAACGGCTAGGATGCGATTCCCACCAATTGACGAAAGTCGGTTCCGATCCGGTTCCCAACAGGCGCAGATAGGCCGTCAGGTTGGCGAGATCGTTGTGGCACAAGTTGTTTTTGAACGACGGCATACCCTCTCCTTCGCCTTGCGTGACCGCCTCGGCGGTTTCGTCCGCTTCCCCGACCAAACTTGGGCCCATTGCGCCGCCGTGACCACCCATGCCGTGGCAGCTATAGCAATTCATCCGCATGAAGGCTCTCCGGCCTTCGCCGGCGGCGTCCTGAGTCGGCGTGATGCATTGCGGCGGGGTGGTCAGTTTCGGATCGGCCGCCACGGAAGACCCGCCACCGGTGCCGGTCCGGCTGGAACCTTTTTCCGAATAGGTGCCGCCCGTCTTGGGGCGATCCGCCCGCGCTGCGCCGATACCGCCGACGATGAGCATCAAGCCCAAGGCGGCGCAACTGAGTGTCTGTATAACTCGCATGATTGATTTACCTCTTATATCAATGGTTAGCGGCCACGCTATCCGTCGCGGATGGCGTTGAGCCGATGACTGGTTCGATGGTCGGTACGTGGTAAGTCGCCAGAATTGCTTGGATCTCCGGCCGTTTGCGGGCCAGGCTGGCCGCCAAACGATCGGACAGGGCTTGGTCGTCTTTACGGACGCCCAGCGCGATGTCGAACGCAAACGGCATTTCCGGGCTACCGGAATCAGCCGGTATCGGTGTAACCTGGATTGCGTCGCCGTAAGGTTGGGCAAAATAACCGGCAACCGGCCCCCAAACCACGGCCAGATCGATCTCGCCCTTGGCAACAGCGCTCACGATCTCGCCCTGAGGGTTTTCCTGAGTTTCCTCGCCCCACATCGAATAGCCGACGATGTTTTCAACGATGCCTCGGCTAGCCAGCGCGTGCGCCGGCGGCGAATTGGCGCCGTCGTTGCCGATCGCGTGCAGGCCTATTTTCAGATCGCGCAAGCGCGGATCGTCGAACGAGGAGATTTGCAAATGCCGGCCGGCGGGCGTCACGAAGGCATAGCCGGAGCGGTAATACGGCGGGGTGGAGCGCACCCGTTCGTAGCCGTGCGGCACACCCATCACGACATCGCAATGACCGGCGCCCAAGGTTTCCCGGATGAAACCCTGACGCTGCTTTTGCCAGTAAAAGCTCAACTTGACCCGCAGATCGTCGGCCAACAGCGCGGCAATCTTGTTTTCGAAGCCCTCTTGATTGCGACTGGAAAACGGCAGATTGTCCGGGTCCGCGCATACACGCAGCTCGGATTCGGCCGAAGCCGGCGCGGCTAGGACCAGTAGCGCAGCGATCAGGGCGATTGCGGCTTGGCGATTGAAAGATTGGTGCATGGCGGCTTTCTCCGTACCGATGAAGGACATCAGGGCAGCTTGTAAACGTGAACCCAACCGCCGTTGCCGGTTTGGTGTTCACCTTGGGCGTTGGCCGCGCATTTGTCGTCGCTGAATACCGCGATGCGTTGCTTGCCGTCCGCGCCGGCAAAACTGATCGGGTTGCCGACCGTGTTGCATTGCAGCGCGGCGTTAAACAACGGCGCGCCGGTTTTGGCATCGACCGCTTTCAACGCCGGTGCCTTGGTCGAGTAAAACACCACGCCGCCGGCCGTCGTCAGCGTTCCGGCGTAGATCCAGGCTTGCTCCTTGACGCCCCAAAGCTTCTCGCCCTTGGTGGCGTCCCAGGCGATCAGCTCGCTGGCATAACTGGTGTCCGAGGCCGGCCCGATGCTGTAATCGGTCCCCATATAAGGCGCGCCGGAAATGAATTCCGCCTTCAATGCCTCTAAATTGCTGCACAGATTAAAGGTCGGAGCGTAGAACAATCCGGTTTTCGGCGAAAACGAAGCCGGTTCCCAACCCTTGCCGCCGAGCACCGACGGACAGATTTTCTCGGTCAGCACGCCTTGATGAACCCGCATGTCTTCGTTGACATCCGGCAGGCCGGTCGCGGTATCCACTTCGTTGGCCCAATTGACTTCATCCACGAACTGCGGTGCCAACAACACTTCGCCGGTGGCCCGGTCAAAGGTATAGGCAAAACCGTTCTTGTTGAAGTGCACCAGTAATTTGTCGTGGCGAACGCCACCAACCGTGACGGTTTGATTGACCGCGATGGCTTCGCTGGCGGCGTCGTAGTCCCAACTGTCGTGAGGGGTGAACTGATAGGCCCAGACCGCTTCGCCGGTGTCGGGTTTTCTGGCGAACACCGAGGCGCCCCATTTGTTGGCGCATTTTTGCGGGTCCTTGGCGTACGCGGCTTGGTCGCAGCGCATATCGGTGTTCCATACGCCGGGTTGGCTGGTGCCGTAGAACAGCAAGTCCAGTTCGGGATCGTAGGTCAAATAACCCCAGGCGGCGCTGCCGCCCAACAGATAGGCGCGCTGGTTGGGCCAACTGGTCGCGCCCTGGTCGACCAAGCCCTTGTAATAGACCGAGTTGTCGCGGAAGTTTTGGCCGATCAGCACGTCCTTGTCGGGGCCGGTGTTATAGGCGCGCCACAAGGCTTTGCCGGTTTTCAGGTCGAGCGCCTGAATCCAGCCGCGCACGCCCATCTCGCCGCTGGATGACGCGGTAATCACCTTGCCTTTGGCGATGATCGGCGCGACGGTCATCGTCACGCCGGTATGCGGGTCGGCCAAACGATTGCGCCAAACTTCCTTGCCGCTGACCGCATCAACCGCCACGGTGGTGTTATCGAGCAGGTTGAAGACTATTTTGCCGTCGGCGTAGGCTGCGCCGCGATTGATGCCGCCGCAGCAATTGGCGCCCTCGGCGTATTCGCTGATATTGGGGGCGTAGGCCCATTTGGGTTTGCCGGTGCCAAGATCGTAGGCGATCAATTTGTTGGGAAAGGGCGTTACCACGTACAGGGTGTTGCCGACCACCAGCGGCTCGCCCATGTGGCTGCCGTGAGTGCCGGTTTTAAAGGCAAATTCTTCTTTTAATTTCCCGGCGTTGGCGGGAGTAATGTCGGTCAGCTCGCTAAAGCGAATGCCTTCCGGCGTGCCGCCGGCAGTGGTCCACTCGGCGCCGGCACCGGTCTGCGCGGACACGGCTTGCGCGGCCAATAGTCCGGCCCCGAGCAGCAAGCCGACAATCGGCGTCGTTCGCCGATTGCGGCCGAGCTTTGAATTAACACAAAGCGGGTTTTCAGTGGTCATTGAATGGCCTCCTTCTAATGGATTGACGGTCGAAAAGGCAATAACGAAATCAGCGGAAAATCGCGAAAAATGAATATCGAAATTCGTTTCGATAACTGATGACGTCGAGTCCTTTCGAATCTATGAAAAAACAAACCTAGTATTTAGGAATTAATGCGCCAACATCGAAAATAAGTCGGGCATATTCAGAATATCCGGCTGGAATGAATGTTTAGTTAACACGGGATTAAATCCAAATTAAATTCAGGATTTTTTCCTGTTGACGCAAGGCATTTAGATCCGGATTCCGGTTTTGTTTATCCCAATTATTTGATAAACAATATGAATTTTATCAACGGTCGGCGCGTGCAGGGGCGTGGTGGTAGGAGGTGAGTTATTGTGGAACTTGAGAGGTGTTGGATTTTAAATGGAGTTGTCAAATACGGAATTTTATCGAAAGCATCCCCGTATTTTAGTATTTCATTGAGAATGTTTCAGTCCGGTCAGCCTAGTCTTGTATATTAATTTTAAACTTAAAAAGTGATTAGACTTTTATTAAAACAGGCTGATTGGCGAGAGGTGTTGGCCCAGGGGGTGACTGTTACGCTCACTGGGGCTGAAAACGAGGCTGGCGTGACAAGACAGTTAGCTCGCTAGGCGTCTGACAACAGTTTGACACCCGTTGGAGACAGGCAAGCCGGGTCCTGATGTCTTCAGGAAAGCGATGCAATTGGGGCCCCGGGAGACTGCTATTGGCGGGGTTGACCTCGATTTTTTGCGGTGAGATGAGCGGCGGCGGATGCCTGGCCGTATCGATTGGCGGCGCGACGTGTGTTTTAGAAGCGCGGCCGGTAAAGGACCGGCTAAAGCAGTCTGTCCACGACCGACATCACGATCTCGACCGCGATCAACCAGATGATGATCCATTCCAGCGCCGAGGAATGTTGGTGTTTTTGCTCGTCCGCCAGCATCTCCAGCAGTTCGTGTATCGTTTCCAGCTTTTTGGACAATACCTCGGTGCGCGGCGCGATTTCCAGATAATTGGCGGCCATCGAATACATGCTCTGGTATTCCGGGTGCTCCCAGAAGAATTCCGGGGTGTCCAGCAAGTCGTAGTTCAGAATGATGTCGCTTTTGGTCAGGAACAACTGGCCGCGGATCATCGCCATCGCCTGGCGGTTTAATTTGATTTTGCCCTCCCGGGCCAGCGAGCGCGGCAGGTGGGCGGTGGCGCGGATTGTGTCGATGGCATGGCCTTCGAAGGCGGCCAGCTTAATCGACTGGGCCATCGCGTGCGACAAGGCCAGCAAGACCAGGAAGTCGCCGGATTGCAATTCGATATGATCGTGTTGGAAACGGTCCTGTTCGCAGTCGGTTTCGTAGCTGAAATTGTCTTCCGGCGGTTCGTCGGCCGGCGTCACCGCATATTCGAGCAACAACTCCTGCAAACCGTGGCGCTCGTCCAGCGCGACGTTCCAGTAAACCACGACACCATAGGAAAACACCACCGCGCAGCCGGTTTTGTAATCGACGATCACGGCGTTTCTGAAGACTTGGGTACGGCGGGTGTCGAGCAGTTTTTCGCGCAGATCGGCAAAACGGAACGATTGCGCCAAACAGACAGTCATGCAGCGCTTAACGATACGATTTTCCATGGTCAGGTCGATTTCCGTTACAGGCTTAGCATTACTTTGTACCACAGGCGGCGCAAAGGTTAAAATAGCGGTTTTAGACCAATCTTCGAGCCTACGGCCACGCTTATGCCTACCCACTATAACACCGACGATTTAAGAATTTGCGACACCAAGGATGTCGTAGCGCCGATTCAGGTTCATGAAGAGATCCCGATGACCGAAGTCGCCGCCGCCAATATTCTGAAAACCCGCGCTGCGATCCACGACATTTTGTACGGCAACGACGACCGCTTGCTGGTAGTGATCGGCCCCTGCTCGATACACGATCCCGACGCGGCGGTCGAGTATGCCAGACGTTTGAAACGGGAAATCGAGCGGCTGGAAAAGGATCTGGTGATCGTGATGCGGGTGTATTTCGAGAAACCGCGCACCACGGTGGGCTGGAAGGGATTGATCAACGATCCGGATTTGAACAGCAGCTTCAATATCAACAAGGGTTTGCGGATGGCGCGCAAGGTGTTGTCCGACGTCAACAACCTGGGCGTGCCGGCGGCGACCGAATACCTGGACTTGATCACGCCGCAGTACGTGTCCGACCTGATCTCCTGGGGCGCGATCGGCGCGCGCACCACCGAAAGCCAGGTGCACCGGGAACTGGCCTCCGGGCTGTCTTGCCCGGTCGGCTTCAAGAATGCCACCGACGGTGGCGTGAAAATCGCGATCGATGCGATCAACGCGGCGATGAGTCCGCACCACTTTCTGTCGCTGACCAAGGAAGGCCGCTCGGCGATTTTTTCGACGCGCGGCAACGAAGACGCTCACATCATTCTGCGCGGCGGCAACAACCGCCCCAATTACGATGAAGTCAGCGTGCAGCAGGTTGCCGAGGGCCTGGAAGAAGCCGGCCTGCGGCCCAACATCATGATCGATTTCAGCCACGCCAACTGCCAAAAGAAGTACGAGCGGCAAATGTTGGTGGCGCAGGATGTGGCTGGCCAAATCCGCCAGGGCGACCAGCGCATTGTCGGCGTGATGGCCGAAAGCCATTTGGTCGAAGGGCGCCAGGATGTCGAAGACGGCAAGGCGCTGACCTTCGGCCAAAGCATTACCGACCCTTGCCTGGGTTGGGACGATACCGTCAAATTACTTAACGATTTGGCCGGCGCCGTCGAACGCCGCCGTGCCGCTATACCCAAGGTTTAACGCATGAAAATACACGTCAATGGCGACAGCCGCGAGGTCGGCGACAACACGTCCGTCGCCGATGTCATCGCCGATTTGGGCCTGACCGGCAAGCGCATCGCCGTCGAATTGAATCTGGAAATCCTGCCGTTTACGCAGCACGGTCAACAAACGCTGAAGGATGGCGACCGCCTGGAAATCGTCCACGCCATCGGCGGCGGCCAGGACGACTACTTCACGTTGGCCGGCAAGCAATACCGCTCGCGGCTGTTGGTGGGTACCGGCAAGTACAAGGATTTGGAAGAAACCCGCGACGCGATCGCGGCCAGCGGCGCCGAAATCGTCACCGTGGCGATTCGCCGCACCAACATCGGCCAGAACCCCGGCGAACCGAATCTGCTGGACGTGATTTCGCCGGACAAATACACGATTTTGCCCAACACCGCCGGTTGCTACAGCGCCGACGACGCGGTCAGAACCTGCCGCCTGGCCCGCGAACTGCTTGGCGGGCATAACTTGGTCAAACTGGAAGTGTTGGCCGACCAACTGACACTGTTCCCCGATGTGGCCGAAACCTTCGTTGCCGCGGAATTATTGGTCAAGGACGGTTTTGACGTGATGGTGTACACCAACGACGATCCGATCGCCGCCAAGCGTCTGGAAGACATTGGCTGTGTCGCGGTGATGCCACTGGCCGCGCCGATCGGCTCCGGCCTGGGCATCCGCAATCCGTACAACATTCTGACTATCGTCGAAAACGCCAAGGTGCCGATTCTGGTCGACGCCGGCGTCGGTACCGCTTCCGATGCGGCGATTGCGATGGAATTGGGTTGCGACGGCGTATTGATGAACACCGCGATCGCCGCCGCGAAAAACCCGGTGCTGATGGCTTCGGCGATGAAAAAAGGCATCGAGGCCGGCCGCGAAGCTTTCCTGGCCGGACGGATGCCGCGCAAGCGTTTCGCCTCGGCCTCGTCGCCGATCGACGGCTTGTTTTTGTAAGCATGCGCGTGGCGGCGGCTGTCGCCGCTACGCAACGCTGTCCGACCGGCGCCGTGGCTGTTGCGAGCCTCCGAATCCTAGCGGGAACGGAGTCGCGATTGACGGCGGGCGAGCCGGATCGCGGATGGCCGAATCAGGCACCTACCGGCTTTAACGACACTTTCAATTCGGAATATCCATCATGAGCCTCGACCCGGACGATGTCCTTTGTTATTGCAGCGGCACCACTCGCAGCCAGATCGAACAATTGATTGCCGAAGGCATCACGGAGCCCGAAAGGGTGTCGCGCATCACCGGCGCGGCGTCCGGTTGCGGCGGCTGCGAATACGAATTCGAGCAATTGTTTGGGGCGGACGCTCGCCGGGCGGCCGGCGGCGGCTAGAACCGGATCCAAAGCGGCTCAACGACCGGCCAAGTAGGCTAGAACCTGCGCCTCGTCGAACGGCCAATTCAATTCCGCGCCATCACCGGCGTCGCACAACACCGGGATTTTCAGCGCGTAGCGCTGGTAGGCGGCATCGTCGTTCAGAATGTCTTGTTTTCGGAACGGCACGCCGAGTTGCTCAAGCAAGAATTCGGCCTCTTCGCACAAATGGCAGCCGTCGCTGCCATACAGAATTAAATCGGCCATCAGTGCTTGGAAATCTTGTCCAGGTAACCCATGAAGAAGGCCGAGACCACCAGCGTCAGGTGAATGATCACGTACCACTGCAACTTGTCGGTTGCGGTGGCGTGCAGATTCATGAAGATTTTCAGCAAATGGATCGACGAAATCGCGACAATCGACGAAGTAACCTTGGTTTTTAGCGATCCGTAGTCGTGAGTGCCCAGCCATTCCAATTTCTCGGTGTCCGCTTCGATATCCATCCTGGAAACGAAATTCTCGTAGCCGCTAAACATCACAATCACGGTCAGGCTGCCGACCAGGGCCAGATCGATGAAGGTCAATAATTTCAGAATGACCTCGCTATCGGGTAGTTCCAGTACATGCGGAATGAAATGGTAGAGCTCCTGAAAAAATTTCACCGCCAAAACCGCCAGGACCAGCGTCATGCCGAGGTAGATTGGCGCCATGATCCAACGGCTGGCATACATGGTGCGTTCCAGGAAATGTTCGATACGTTTTTGCATAGTCATGGTCGAGACAGTTACCGGTCGAGGTGCAAGGACGCAAACTCTTGCGTCGCTGGCAGTGGAATGGGGGGTTAGTGATTTACGTGGGCGGCCAGCCACCGCTCCGCCACTTCGACGTTGATTTTCTTGCGCCGAGCGTAATCTTCCAGCTGATCACGATCGATCTTGCCGACATTGAAATACTGCGAATCCGGGTGTGAGAAATACCAGCCGCTGACCGCGGCGGTCGGATACATCGCAAAGTTTTCGGTCAATTCGATCGTGGTATTTGCGGTCACGTTCAGCAATTCGAACAATTTGGCCTTTTCGGTATGATCCGGACAGGCCGGATAGCCGGGCGCCGGGCGGATGCCTTGATAGGCTTCCTCGATCAAGGCCAGGTTGTCGTGCGTTTCGCCTTCGGCGTAGCCCCAGTAGTCGCGGCGCACGGCTTGGTGCATATATTCCGCAAACGCCTCGGCCAGACGGTCGGCCAGCGCTTTCAGCATGATCGAGCTGTAGTCGTCGTGGTCTTTTTCAAATTCGGCGAGTTTGGTTTCGATGCCGATACCGGAGGTCACCGCGAAACCGCCCAGATAATCCGCGATCCCGCTACCGACCGGCGCGATAAAGTCGGACAGGCAGTAATTGGGTCGGCCCGGTGCCTTGACGTTTTGCTGGCGCAAATGATGCAGCACTTCGCGTTGCTCGGTTCGGCTGTCATCGGTAAAAAGCACAATATCATCGCCATCGCTATTGGCCGGGAAAAAGCCGATGACGGCTTTGGCGGTCAGCCAGTGCTCTTTAACCAGTTGCCGCAACATGTTTTGCGCGTCGTCGAAAAGCTTCGATGCCTCGACGCCGATCACATGGTCGGTCAAAATCGCCGGGTAACTGCCGGATAACTCCCAGGTTTGGAAGAATGGCGACCAGTCGATGTAGCCGACCAATGTTTCCAGCGGAAAATCTTCGACGACCTGAGTGCCGAGAAACTTTGGTTTGACCGGCCGGTGATCGGCGTAGTTGAATTTGTTTTTGCGCGCGCCCGCCAAATCGTGCTGCGGATTCTTGGCTTGCCTGCCTTTATGGCGTTCGCGCACCAAGGCATATTCCTCGCGGGTTTTCTCGACAAAATCGGCACGCAAGTCTTCGCTAAGCAAGGCGCTGACCACGCCGACGCCGCGCGAGGCATCTGTCACATACACGGTTGGCGCGGCTTGGTAATTGGGTTCGATTTTGACGGCGGTATGGGCGCGCGATGTCGTCGCACCACCTATCATCAACGGAATCGTAAAGCCCTGGCGCTGCATCTCCTTGGCGACGTGCACCATTTCATCCAGCGACGGGGTAATCAAGCCGCTGAGACCGATGACATCGACTTTTTCGTCGCGGGCGGTTTTCAAAATCGTCTCGGCAGGCACCATCACGCCCAGGTCGATGACTTCATAGTTGTTGCATTGCAGCACCACGGCGACGATGTTTTTGCCGATGTCATGCACGTCGCCCTTGACGGTGGCCATCAGCACCTTGCCGTTGGTTTGCCGCTCGCTACCGTCGACCTCTGCGTCCATGAACGGCATCAGATAGGCCACGGCTTTTTTCATCACCCGCGCCGACTTCACCACTTGCGGCAGGAACATTTTGCCTTCGCCGAACAAATCGCCGACCACGTTCATGCCGTCCATCAACGGCCCTTCGATGACGTGCAGCGGTTTTTCGGCTTCGAGCCGCGCCGCTTCGGTGTCTTCTTCGATGTAATCGGCGATGCCTTTGACCAGCGCGTGTTCCAAACGCTTGTTGACCGGCCATTCGCGCCATTCCAGGGTTTCCACCTTGGCTGCCTGGCCGCTGCCGCGATATTTCTCGGCGATTTCCAGCAGTTTTTCGGTACCTTCCGGGCTACGGTTCAGGATTACGTCTTCGACGGCGTTACGCAGTTCTTCCGGAATATCGGCATAAATAGCCAACTGTCCGGCGTTGACGATACCCATGTCCATGCCAGCATGGACGGCGTGATACAGGAACACCGCATGGATGGCTTCGCGCACCGGATTGTTGCCGCGAAACGAGAACGACACGTTCGACACGCCGCCTGACACCAAGGCATGCGGCAAGGTTTGCTTGATGGTACGGGTGGCTTCGATAAAATCGACGCCGTAATTGTTATGCTCCTCGATGCCGGTGGCGACCGCGAAGATATTGGGGTCGAAGATGATGTCTTCCGGCGGGAAGCAGATTTGTTCGGTCAGAATCTGGTAAGCGCGGGTGCAGATTTCCACCTTGCGCGCCATCGTGTCGGCTTGGCCTTGCTCGTCGAACGCCATCACGATCACGGCCGCGCCATAGCGACGTACCAATTTGGCGTGTTCGATGAATTTTTCCTCGCCTTCCTTGATGGAAATCGAGTTAACAATGCCCTTGCCTTGGATGCACTTCAAGCCCGCTTCCAGAATCTCCCACTTGGAAGAATCCAACATGACCGGCACTTTGGCGATGTCCGGCTCGGCTGCCAGCAGATTCAAAAAGCGCACCATCGCGGCTTTCGAATCCAGCATGCCTTCGTCCATGTTGATGTCGATAATCTGCGCGCCGTTCTCGACCTGTTGCTTGGCCACTTCCAACGCTTCTTCGTAGCGTTCTTCGACGATCATTTTCTTGAAGATCGCCGAGCCGGTGACATTGGTGCGTTCGCCAACGTTAACGAACAACGTTTCCGGGCCGATGCTCATGGCTTCCAGTCCGGCCAGATGGCAGCGCTTTTCCAGTTCTGGAATCTGGCGCGGCGGGTATTTTTCCAATGCGGCGACGATGGCGCGTATCGTGTCCGGCGAAGTGCCGCAGCAGCCGCCAATGATATTCAAATAGCCGCTGGCAGCCCAGTCGGCCAGTTCGGCGGCCATCATTTCCGGGGTTTCGTCGTATTCGCCAAACTCATTGGGCAAACCGGCGTTGGGATGCGCGGAAACGTAGGTGTCGGCGATGTTGGACAGTTCTTCGATGTACTGGCGCAATTCCTGGGCGCCCAGCGCGCAGTTGAAACCGATAGAGATCGGTTGCACGTGCTTCAAGGAATACCAGAACGCGGCGGCGGTTTGTCCGGACAGCGTGCGTCCGGAAGCGTCGGTGATGGTGCCGGAAATCATCACCGGCAATTTGTAGCCCAGTTTGTCGAAGGTTTGCTCGACCGCAAAGATCGCCGCCTTGGCATTCAAGGTATCGAACACGGTTTCGATCAGAATGATGTCAGCGCCGCCGTCAATCAGACCTTGAGTCGCTTCGGCGTAGGCTTCGACCAAGTCGTCAAAGGAAATGTTGCGGAAGCCAGGATCATTGACGTCCGGCGACATCGACGAGGTGCGGTTGGTCGGGCCCAATACACCGGCGACAAAACGCGGTTTGTCCGGCGTGAGCGCGCTGGCTTCCAAGGCCGCCTGCTTGGCAACCCGGGCGGATGCGACGTTGATTTCGTAAGCCAAATCCTCCATCCGGTAATCAGCCATCGCGATACGGGTGGAGTTAAAGGTATTGGTTTCCAGTATATCGGTGCCGGCATCCAAATAGGCCTTGTGTATCGCCTTGATGATGTCGGGTTGGGTGATCGACAGTAAATCGTTGTTACCCTTCAGATCGACCGGCCAATCGGCAAAACGCGTGCCGCGATAATCCTTTTCGCCAAGCTTGTAGCTCTGTATCATGGTGCCCATCGCGCCGTCCAGAAACAGTATCCGTTGTGACAAGAGCTCGTGTAATGGTTGTGTTTTGTTCATCGATCCGAAGAATAAGAGTGGTTACCGACTCGGAGTGGGCGCGGCCATCATGAAATCCGTTTTATACACCGAGGGGAAAAATGACGAAACCCAGCATGTTACATGTTATCAAAAGCGTGCTCGCCGCCGGAATCGGCGTACAAAGCAACAAAAACCGGGAAATTGATTTCAAGCACGGTTCGCTACCGGCTTACATCATTGTGGGATTGATTGCGACGATACTGTTTATTTTTGCCATCGTGACAGTGGTGTCTTTGGTCACGGGGTGATCGGCACCGGGGGAAGGCGCGTAAGCCATATTCAACGCTGGCTTACGCGTGGCTATCAATTACTGGAAGTTTTGAAGCTGTCTTTGATGCTGATAAACATCTCTTTGATGCCGCTGAACAAATTGGCTGGCGTCGGTGCTTCCTTCAAAATGACTAGCGTGCGGATGACCGCGACCGCTAAAACGCCGGCAATCGACGGGAACAATTCGCACAAGCTGTTGACGAAGAAGCCGCCGGGATTTTCCTGGGTTCTTCTGTCGCTGACGCTAGCCAGGTCGCGGTCGTAGCTGTCGCCGATGTCCTTGCCGCCCAATGCGTCGATGATTTCGATACAAAAGATCTGAGCGACGAATTCCACCGCGAAAAACACCACCGCGCATGCGGCCACCCACATCAGAACATTACCCTTTTTGGCTTTCATCATGGTCTGGTAGACCCAGATCGCCGTTAAAACCATTACTATGCCGCCTATCATGATTTCTCCCCTATGACTATTGTTATTGTTATGAAGCTAACACGCGCCCATACTACTCATATTCTTTATGGATGGCAATTGCGCCGCGATCTTTAGCAAACACCCACGAATTGCTTGACTTTGCAAGCAGCTAAAGTAACATATGATGCTCGACCGCCAACGAACTGGCACATTTTATAACAATTAACTTATTTAGGTAGGAGGCACCCATGGGAGCGATCTTAGACTTAACAGAAATGCTGAAAGAACCTTCAGGCATGATCGGCGCGGTAGTAATTATCGCTGCCGGCTATTTTTTCGTAAAATGGGTGTTCGCCGAACCTAAAGACGAAGAATAAGACAGTTCGGTTACGAACAAGCTTTTCTGGAAAAGGCGGCTACGGAGTGATCCGTAGCCGCCTTTTTTTTGCCAAAAATTCGGGTGGGTGATTGCAATACCTTATAATTCCTGCTCTTTTTCTCCCGCCGTTTCGATCGAACATGTATAGAACTCTCGTTTCCAAATTCGCAACGCTTTACTCAAAAAGAGTCCCCGCCACCGGCGTGGGGCTATTTCGCATGCTATTCGGTCTGGTCACGCTTCAGGAAGTGTGCTTTCTAATCTACTTCAATCATTTGATTTTCGACCCTATCCCGTACCTCGACGTCGAATTTCCGATGATTGTATTCGCGCTGTGGATCTGGGCCGTTGTGGCTTTGTGTTTGGCGGTGGGCTACCGCTGCCAAGCCGCCAGCATTGCCAATTACCTGTTATGGCTGATTTTCGTCAACTTCACGCCGATGCAACGCGATTTCGACGGCGGCTTCGATTTGTTCATGATAGGCGGTAATTTTTTCTTGATGTTCATGCCGATGGACAAGGCTTTCGCCGTTGATGCGCTTATTCGCAAATTGCACGCGCCGTTTGCGATTTACGACCGGAATCGAGTAGAGCAAGTATCGGCGTTGGTCTACATATTGCCGGTTTCGATCTGCCTAGGCTTGCTTTATTTCGATTCCGCCATCCACAAAATGTTTGCCGAGCATTGGCGGAACGGGTTGGGGGCCTGGCTACCTTCGTCGATGCCCTACTATATTTCAGCCGTCGATCTGGCTTGGTTGCTGAATGTCGAAAGCCTGCAAAAGTTCATAGGCTACACCATCATAGTGTTCCAATTCAGTTTCCCGTTTTTTTTCTTTCTAAAGCACCTGCGGCCTCTGTATTTTTTGGTCGGCGTCTCGTTGCACTTGGGTATTAGTTTATCGTTCAATATTTATCCGTTCGGCATGGGGATGTTGATTTTTTATGCCTTGGTTATGCCGTTTTCCTGGTATAGGCGCATCGGGGCTTGGTTACGGGGCAAGACCGAGCTGACCGTGTTCTACGACCGGCAATGCCCGCTGTGTAATCGCACGGTGTTGACGCTGGCTCATTTTGACGTTTTGCGTCGGGTGGAATTCAAGCCCGCTCAGGTGCATGCGATCGAATATCCGGCGCTGGCGGAATTGGACGAACAGCAATTGCTGACCGATCTCTATGCGGTGGATAGCGAGGGCCGGGTGTATGCCGGCGTCGATACCTATGCGCGAATCCTGATCGCAATGGCCTACCTTGCTCCGGTAGGTTGGCTGATGAATCTCCCGCTGCTGCACGGTTGGTTATACCGACGGTATCGAGCGATCGCCGACAGTCGCGCCCGTCTGAGCTGTGACGTTACCTGCGTTACCGAAACGGCGCCGGAAGTAGCGTCTTCTTGGTATGAGCGAGTCTTCGAGCCGGAGCACGCGATTCCGGCGCGTAGCCGAGTCCACAAGATTGCGAAAGTCACATTGGTGCTTTTGATTTTTCAGCTTAACAGTAGTATCCACTACGGTTTGCTATATCGTCTGCATGTCGACACCCGGCAAACGGCGCTGGCCGGCATGTTAACCGATGTGAGCAACGCGATTTTGATGCTGTCGCATACCTTTCTAGGTATTACGCCGCACGCGCTTTACTTGCACGACCACTTTGAAGGCTACGATCGCATTCTCGCCATCACCTATCTGAATGCCGATGGCGAAGAACGCTGGTTGCCGTTTGTGAATCGGCAAGGACGCATGCTGGCGCCTAATTGGGGGCGGGTGCATTCGATGTGGGCCAACATCGCCGTGACGCCGAATATCGACGAATTCAGGCTCAAGAAATTCATCATGAAGGTCACCGCTTTTTGGGGAAAACAGTCAGGACTGGCCTTGGAAAACACCCAATTCATCATCAAAATGAAGCGAATCCGTGCGCCGTCTTTTTGGGAAAAAGATTTACGAAATAATAACTTATCTGGCGATTGGGAGGCGATAGGCTCGGCGGTCTGGTCCGGTAAGGAAATCAAGATCAATCTGCCAAAAGACATCGATTCGCTATGAATATAAGGGGTGTTGCAAGCCGAGAATGATCATGCTATAAAATCCTGGTGCTCGAGATTTGTGCACGAGAACTATAAAAACCTACATTTTTATTCGGAGGATGTTATGAAAAAAGTTTTGTCTCTTCTTGCGATGGCGATGATGATTGTTAGCTTGAGCGGCTGCATGGACGACCCAGACCAAGGTAATCCAAAACCAAAAAACTACGGCACTCCTGCCCAACAAGGTTCAGGCGTCAACTGATCGTAGTTAGGGATTTAGCAAAATCCTTTTATAAGGCCCGCTTAATGCGGGCCTTATTCTTTCTGAAACCGTTCCCCAAAGATATTTTGTTTGCGAAAATCGGCTTTAGTCTGTATAAGTTTCGCCGTGCTTAATTCTTTTTGATTTCGTACACGAAAAATATAAAAAACATTCATTTGGAGGATATTGTGAAAAAAGTACTGTCTTTGTTGGCGATCACCCTGATGCTGGTTGGCCTGAGTGGTTGCATGGACGATCCGGACGCATCCAAACAAAAAGTTTCAAGCTCTACTTCCGTACAGCTCTAAAACTAACCGCAAGGCCCGCTTCGGCGGGCCTTGTCTTGATAGCTGATTTTTTTCCTAATACCTTCTTCTCGAATCAAGTGCTTTCGGTGGCAATCTCCGCCATCGCATTCGCAATCCATTCTTCCGCGGCGGCATTGATCTCTTTAGCCGTTTTGCCGGTAACGTCGATGGTCGGTCCGATCTTGACCTTAATTACACCGGGGTACTTTAAAAAACTGTTGCGCGGCCAAAATTCGCCGGCATTATGAGCTAGTGGTATCACTGGAAAACCGGATTTTTGTGCCAACATCGCGCCACCGGCATTGAATTTTTTGGAGTCGCCCGGCGCGACACGAGTGCCTTCCGGAAACACCAGCACAAACAGACCTTCCTTGAGGCGGGCCGTGCCTTGTTCCAACAACATTTTCAGCGCCTCTTTCTGCGCGCTTCGATCGATCGCGATTGGTTTTAACGTTGCCAAGCCCCAGCCGCCGAACGGAATGCGTAATAACGACTCCTTCAAGACCGCAGTTTGCGGCGAGATAAACTGGCGCAGCGCGATAGTCTCCCAGGCTGATTGATGCTTGCTCAGTATCACCGCCGCGCCGTTCTTGGGAACGTTTTCCAATCCCTTCACCTCGCAACTCAAACCGCAGCATAGCTTGAGCATAAACATCAGGTAGTTTATCCAGATATCGGCGATTTTATACCGCAGTTCGAACGACAACGGTATTGCCCCCAGTATCAGTACGCCGACAATCGGGGTGGAAAACAGGATGTAAATAAAGAATAACGTGGAGCCCAAATAGACCCGGAAATCAGCTTTGCGTGACGATGAAGTTGGCTGCGTCATAAAGAGTGTCGAAGATAGGACAGTTAAGTTCGGGGTGATTGCCAAGGGTTTTCTCGCCCTTGCCGGTTTTGACCAGAATGGGCTTGGCGCCGGCCGCTTCGGCGGCTTGCAGGTCACGTAGCGAGTCGCCAATCGCGTAAACCTGATCCAACTCTGCTTGGTAATCGGCCGAGAAGCGGCGAAACAGACCGGCTTTGGGTTTACGACAGTCGCAGACGTCCTCGGGGCCGTGCGGGCAAAAATAGATCGCCTCGATGGCTCCGCCCGTCTCGGCCGTCATTTGTTGCATTTTTGCGTGGATCGCGTCCAGCGTGGCAAGATCGAGCAAGCCGCGCGCTATGCCCGACTGATTGCTGACCACAACCACCTGGAAGCCGTGGCGATTGAGTAGCGCAATCGCCTCCAAACTACCCGGCAATGGCTGCCATTCCTCCGGTGTCTTGATAAAGGCGTCGGAGTCGATGTTGATGGTGCCGTCGCGGTCCAGAATGACGAAACGCCGGCTCACGCTTGCAGTTTCGAGATGTCGGCAATTTTCAGGAATTGGCTGGACAATTTCGCCAGCAGCGCCAAACGGCTGTTGCGCAACGCCTCGTCGTCGGTATTGACCATGACGTGGTCGAAAAACGCATCGACCGTATCGCGTAGCTGTGCCAGACGGCTCAAAGCCATTGGGTAATTTTGTTCGGCCAGCAACGGCAAGATGGCGGACTCAGCTTCCTCGGCGGCGACTAGCAGATTTTTTTCCTGGGCCTCGACCAAATTCCCGATGGTGTCGGAAACCGGCTGCTCGGACTTTTTCAAGATGTTGATGATGCGTTTGTTGGCTGCGGCCAGGCTTTCGGCTTCGGGCAGGGCGCGGAAGGACTGCACCGCTTTCATCCGCAACCAGAAATCGAACGGCCGGGTCGGATTAATCGCCAACACCGCTTCGAATTCGTCGCTGCTGAAGCCTTGATCCAGGCAATAGCCTTTCAACCGATCGAAGATGAAGCCGACGACTTTTTGCCGGGTTTCGGCCTGGTCGAACTTATGGCTGAATTGCGCCAAGGCCGCGTCCAGCAGTTCGACGACATCCAGATCCAGGCCGTTTTCGATCAAGGTACGCAAGATGCCCAAGGTGGCGCGGCGCAAGGCGTAAGGGTCCTTGTCGCCGGTCGGAATCAGCCCGGCGCTGAAGATGCCGGCCAAAGTATCAATTTTTTCCGCCACGGCCAACGCCACGCTGATGGGGGCTTTGGGAATCTCCCCGCCGGATTGTTTCGGAAAATATTGTTCTTCCTGGGCATTGGCAACCGCCGCATCCTCGCCGTCGGCCGCCGCGTAGTAGCGGCCCATGGTGCCTTGCAGGTTGGTGAATTCGCTAACCATGTTGGTCAGCAAATCGGTCTTGGCCAGCAAGGCGGCGCGTTTTGCCAGCGCAACGTCGGCGCCAAGCTGTTCGGCGATCAAACCGGCCAGTTGGGCGACCCGTTCGGTCTTGTCGAACAAGGTGCCCAGGTCTTTTTGAAACACGATGGTTTTCAGGCTGTCGACGCGGTCGGCCAGGGATTGCTTTCTATCCTGTTTCCAGAAGAATTCGGCATCGACCAGACGCGGCAATACCACCCGCTCGTTGCCGGCGCGAATCGAAGCCGGATTGGAGCTTTCGATGTTAGCGAAGGTAATGAAATGCGCCAGCAAGCCGCCTTGCGCATTCTTGACAGGAAAATATTTCTGGTTGGACTGCATCGTGGTGATCAACACCTCCTGCGGCAGTTCCAGGAAGCGGGCGTCGAAATTGCCGACCACCGGCACCGGCCATTCGTTCAAGGCCGCGACTTCTTCCAGCAACTCTTCCTCGATATGGGCGATGCCGCCCAATGCGGTCGCCGCCTGCTGGGCGCCGGTTTCGATCTGCCGCATGCGCTGTTCGAAATCGACGGTGACTTTCGCCGCCAACAATTTTTCGACGTATTCGTTCGGATGGCTCAACTCGATCGGATTTGGTGCGTGCATGCGATGGCCGAAACTATGGCGGCCGGTTTTCAAGCCCAAGATGTCGGCGTCGATAATTTCACTACCGAACAGCAACACCGCATTGTGCACCGGCCGCACGAATTCGTGATCGTAGTCGCCCCAGCGCATGCGCTTGGCGATCGGCAATTGCGTCAGACTTTTACGAATAATGTCCGGCATCAATTCAGTGGTCGGCTGGCCTTTGACCGCTTGCTTGAAAATCAACCACGCACCCTTGTCGGTTTCCAGTTTCTCCAATTGCTCGAAACTGGCGCCGCAACTGGATGCAAAACCCAATGCCGCCTTGCTCGGCGCGCCGTCCGGCCCGTAAGCCGCTTGCAGCGCCGGACCGCGTTTTTCGACGACCTTGTCCGCCTGCTGGCTGTCCAGATTGCGAATCAAAACGGCCAAACGGCGCGGCGTGGCATAGGCCTTGGCTTCGCTGAAATTCAAGCCGGCGTCTTTCAAGCCGGCGACCATGCCGTCCAATAACGACTGGCTGAGTTTTTCCAGGGATTTTGGCGGTAATTCTTCGCCGCCCAGTTCGAATAATAAATCTTGAGTGATCGTCACAGCGTTTGCCTATGGTGCAAGGTTTATAGGTGTTGTAAATGTTCGATACAGGCATCGTAGGGATGCTGCTTTAAATAACTGAGCCAATTCGACAAACGATTAAAACTGTCGCCGGATTTCAAATCGCGAAATAACCGTTTGAATCGCGAATCGTGTTTGCTGGTGGCCGTTTTGGTTTGTTTTTGCAACGCACTTCGTTCGTCGGGTAAGCCGTAGGCGCTTAAATCGATATTGGCCGATTTTGCCTCATCCAATATCCATTGTTCGATAGGCGGATGCAAAATCAAATAATGGTTTTTGAGCGGATGCTTATAAAGCCTTAATCCCGATTTATCCGCAAGCAATGTCAATTCGTTTAAATAGGGTGTTTGCTTTTTGTCGTCATCCAGCACGCCAACCGCGAAACCATCGGCAAATCGATTGCGCATGACTTTGGTTACCGTGCTGCAACCGGATTGGTGGTTGGATTTGCTTAACCCTTGAACCAAGGCTTCGGTCAGCATGGTATCAATAAAGCACTCCGGCAGGATATGGTTATCCATGATGAGTGAATCTTTCGTAATTAAAGAACACATCGATACCGTAGTCGTATACTTCGGTTAATTCGGCATCGGTCAAGCGGTTAATTACCGTTTGTCCATCTTGATAATCGATAATAAAGACGGCCAATTCCTCGCGGCTTTGTTCCAAGAACGCATTCAGTACATACGGGCTATGGGTGGCGATAAAAAACTGATTGGTGTTGGCCGCAATGACTTCCTGGGTAATGTGGGCAATATACGGCGGAAAGCAATGGGCTTCGGGTTCTTCGAACAGTAGAATTGAATCGGTGTTCGAAGCGATTGCAGCTTTGAAAAACACCATGCGTTGTAAGGTGTCAGCAATAGCTGTAAAGGGTAATGAAATAACCGAGTTGTCGTCTATCTCTTTAATAATTCTTAGCGTGTGACTCGTCTTGTCAAAAAGTAGTCTTAAACGATACTCTTGAAATAGCTTAGATAGCTCTTGTTTTAATGCTCCTTTTTGCGCAACCTGAAACAAGTTGGTGCCGTTTGGAGGTATTAGCTCTTTCAGAGAATGTCTATCAAAATTAAATGTGCTTGGAAATCTATAATACCTAAAATTTGACTCACCGTATCCTTGAGTGTGATATAAAACGCTAAGATCCTGATTTACTTCTAATGAGGTTTCGCCCCTATATGCTGGGCCTGATTTTATTGTTATTGTTATCTGTTCTTTGTGATCGATCTCTTCTAACTTTATAGATAGAGTGCTAGAGTCGTCTGTGATAACCTCAATAGTTTTTTCAGTGTTTCCATCAAAAAACATTTCCTCCAAACTGTCTAGTTTGACAAACTGAGTAATTTTGTCGCTTTGACTATATTGAATATAAGGCAACGAAAATAGCCCAATCGCCTCCAAAATATTCGATTTGCCGACATTCGGCTTTCCAATCAGCAAATTAATTCGCTTGCAGTCCTGCAATGTCGCGTCTTTCAGCGACTTGAAGTTGCGAATTTGTACCGAATTGAAAAACGCGCTCACGTTATTTCCGTTTAACTAAGGCACATCGGAAAACCCAAACTCTCCCGCCGGGCATAGTAGGCTTCGGCAACCGACTTGGCCAGATTGCGCACCCGCAAGATGTAACGTTGGCGTTCGGTGACCGAGATGGCGTGGCGCGCATCGAGCAGGTTAAACGAGTGGGACGCTTTCAAGACCATTTCATAGGCCGGCAACGGCAGATTTTGTTCGAGCAGTTTTTGACATTCCGCTTCGAAGGTATCGAAGCATTGGAACAGGAATTCCACGTTGGCGTGTTCGAAGTTGAAAGCCGACATCTCCACCTCGTTTTGGTGGAACACGTCGCCGTAAGTCACGACGCCTTGCGGGCCGCGGGTCCAGACCAGATCGAACACCGATTCCACGCCTTGCAGATACATCGCGATCCGCTCCAGGCCGTAAGTAATTTCGCCGCTGACCGGTTTGCATTCCAGGCCGCCGACCTGTTGGAAATACGTGAACTGGGTCACTTCCATGCCGTTCAACCAGACTTCCCAGCCCAAGCCCCAGGCGCCCAGGGTTGGTGATTCCCAGTTATCCTCGACGAAACGGATGTCGTGCTCCAGCAAGTCCAGGCCCAGATGGCGCAGCGAGCCCAAATACAATTCCTGGATGTTGTCCGGCGACGGCTTCATGATCACCTGGAATTGGTAATAATGCTGCAGACGGTTGGGATTTTCGCCGTAACGGCCGTCGGTGGGACGGCGCGAAGGCTGGACGTAGGCCGCGTTCCAAGGCTCCGGGCCGATGGCGCGTAAAAATGTCGCGGGGTGAAACGTACCGGCGCCGACCTCCTGGTCCAGGGGTTGTAACAACACGCAACCCTGCTCCGACCAGTATTGCTGCAAGGTCAGAATCAGGCCCTGAAAAGTAGAGACATCATTGTTAGTCGTCGTCACGTCGCAAACCATTTGATGGGAGTAGATAAATGCCGCGATTATACTCCAAAAGCCCCCTCGAACGCGGCGGATGGCAACCGTTCAGCGCTGATGTTTGCTCGGGAAATTCGGTTACACTGATCGCTTCGAGTGGGGAGAAAACACTATGCGGATCGACTTGGCCAGTATCGACGACATTGCGGTCATAAGCGATTTATTGACCGAGCTGTTCCAACAAGAAGCTGAATTTTGCCCGGATTCGGCGGCGCAACAGCAAGGGCTGGCCGCCATCATAAGCGATCCGGCGATTGGCGAAATCCTGGTGGCGCGGGAGTCCGGCCGGCCAATTGGCATGGTGAGCTTGCTATACACGGTGTCCACGGCGCTCGGCGGGCGCGTGGCCTGGCTGGAAGATATGGTGGTGACAGCGAATCGGCGTGGGTCGGGGATCGGCCAAAGATTGCTGAAAGCGGCCATTGCACACGCCCAATCCGGTGGGTGCCGCCGGATCACGTTGTTAACCGACGCTGATAATTCGGCGGCACGGGACTTCTACCGGCGAGAAGGTTTTTGCGCGTCGCCGATGCGGCCTTACCGCTTATCGTTGGCGTGACCAGGTCGCGAGTGTTTGACTTTAAGCCGGTTTATTCCCCGGCCGAGGTATAGGCGTCGCGCAATATTTCTTCGGCACTGTAACCGGCTTTAGCCAGCGCTTGGGCGCGCAATATCGACAAACCCAAGCCGTGGCCGGCGCCCATGCCTTCGAATTGCCAGATTCTTCCACCTTCGAGCGCATTGATTCGGTCCGGGCAAGACGGCAATTTGAGCGTGTTGCGGAATACTTCGCAGGTCAAAATCTCCTCGCTTTCCGGATAATACAATCGAATCAGCAGTTCGCCGGATTTGCGGCGTTCGCGGCGGATAGCGTCGATGCCTTGTTCCGCGAAACGGCCTTGCAATTCAACGGCCGCGATTTGGCGAGTCCAGCGCTGGTCGCCGCCGTTGGCGAAGGGCAACCAAGTCAGGTCGTTCGCCAGCGTATCCAGTAAACGCAACAAGTTGGGATCCGTTCGTTCCGCGCCTCGTGACTTGGCGTTAGGTTCCGCGCCGAGAAAAACCATGCAATGGGTGGTGTCGCAGAGCGCGTGGTTGTCCGCGTGGCGATGTTGGCCGTGGCTGCCGTTCCAAGTCGCGACGGCTCGCATCGCCCGGCGGGCGCTGCCGGTCAGGTTTTGCGCTTCGGCGGCCAACACGCCATCGGCATAGGTTTCCGCGTCGGTTTCCAAGATCGCCGGGCCAACGCCGGTGTCGTTCAATAGACCCGCAATCATGCGCTCGGAGCGACTGCCGCGCGCGCTGGAAACCAAGGTCAACGACCCGCAGCGGCTGAAGCGGCCGGTTGGCCCGGCCAGTTCCGGGCAGTTTGGATCGGCCCGCCAGCTGTCGCGGTCGGTGGCGGACAGTAAGCGCACGCGGACGGCCGCAAATTCGGTGGGATATTGTTGTTGCCAGTGTTGCAGACGCGGCGCGGCGCTGGCCAGGACACTAGCGCCGTTGACGCCGCGCTGGCGGAAAAGCGCCAAATACACCGGATGCCCGGCCGGCCACGCCGCTAATAAGTGACCAATCTCGGCTCGCCCGTCCGTGCTTGAGACCGTGCCGGTTTTGGTGAGCGCCTGCAAGCGACGCAACACGGCCAGCTCGGTATCGGGACGAGTGGCCAACGTGGAGCCGGGCAGACTGCCGTTTTGGGCCAGGCCACGAAAATAGGCGGGCCGGCTTAACAAGGCGGCTCGCATGGTCAGCGCTAATTCGGGTAAGTCCGCGACAATCGGAAAACCGCCGTCGGTGTCGCGTTCGCCCAAATACACGCGCCAATCTTGCTCGCCAATCGGGATTAGCGGTGGATCTGGTGGCGAAGGCGCGGGCAAAAATCGTCGGTAAAGTTCGGGTTGAAATTGTGCGCGACGCTGTAGCAATTTGCCGGTATCGCTGGTCGCCAACTCGGTGGCGAGTACTTGGGGATTGGCGTCCCGCAACGCGGCCGCGTAGGGAATTTTCAACAACGAACCCGGCGGTAATGCGGTGTGTGAGTCTCCGTCTTGCTCCAGAATCCGTCCAGAAATCATATTCATCAGTAAGTAGCCCGCTCCAGCACTGACATTTTGGTCCAGCCAAGATTGCCATTGCGGCGGCGGCGCGCAGGGGCGCGCC